>NZ_RAWL01000230.1:0-13749 GCF_003668885.1 Corallococcus sp. AB049A
GAACGGGGGGGAGTCATCCCCACATTGTTCGGGCCCGAGCACTCACCGTACCCGGTTGAAGGAGGCACCCATGGCCGACAAGTCCGAAGTGGCTCGCCTGCACAGCCTGGCGCAGCTCGATGCCGACGCGGTGGGCGCGTACGACGTGGCCATCGCCCGCATCGGGCCCGCCCTGGTGCGCGAGCGCCTCAACAGCTTCCGCGCGGACCACCTGCGCCACGTGCAGGACCTCAACCTGCTCATCCAGCACTTTGGCGGTGAGCCGGTGACGCTGCGCCCGGACCTGAAGGGCTCCGCGATGAAGGGCCTCACGGCCATGACGGGGCTGATGGGGACGGAGGCCACGCTGTGGGCCATGCTCGGCAACGAGGAGCTGTTCGACCGGGCCTATGAGCTGGCGCTCCAGTTCGAGTGGTCCCCGGAGGTGAAGGCCCTCATCCGCCAGCACCGCGAGGACGAACGGCGCCACGGCACGTGGATCCGCGACGCGGTGCGCACCCGGCCCTGGGCGGAGCGCCGCATGCCCTCCTTCCTGGACACCGCCGAAATGGGCGCCTGAAGCCGCTACCGCGCGCCGGAGCGAAGTGGCATACGCTGCCGCGCGTGAGCGACATCACTGTCTACCAACCCGACTTCCTCTTCTCGGACGGGCGTTTCCACGAAGGCCGCGCGCTGGCGGTGGGCGCGGATGGCCGGGTGCTCGAAGCGGTGCCGGAAGGCGCGCGCGTGGAGCGGCTGGCGGGGCGGGCGCTGTTGCCGGGCCTGGTCAACGGCCACTCGCACGCGTTCCAGCGGCTCATCCGGGGCCGCACCGAATACGTCGCGACCGCCGGCGGGAAGGACGACTTCTGGTCCTGGCGCGAGGCGATGTACCGCGCCGCGGAGGCGCTCACGCCGGAGGAGATCCACGTCGCCTCCCGGCAGGTGTTCCTGGAGATGGTGCTCTCCGGCATCACCACGGTGGGCGAGTTCCACTACCTGCACCACCAGCCGGACGGGACGCCCTACGCGGACCGCAACGAACTGGCGCACGCGGTCATCCGCGCGGCCACGGACGTGGGGCTGCGCATCTGCCTCTTGCGGGTGGGCTACGCGCGCGCGGGCTTCAACGTGGCCGCCAACCCGCGCCAGCGCCGCTTCATCGACGCGGACGTGGACACGTTCCTGTCCACCACGCAGGCGCTGGCCAACGCGGTGCGCGGTGACGCGCGCGTGAACGTGGGGTTCGCGCCGCACAGCGTGCGCGCGGTGTCGCGGGACTGGCTGACGCAGGTGGCCCGCGCCGCGCCCGCCAGCATGCCCATCCACATGCACGTGGCCGAGCAGCCGAAGGAGATTGAAGCGTGCCTCGCGGAGCACGGCCGCCGCCCGGTGGAGCTGGTGTCGGACGTGGGCCTCCTGGGGCCGAGCTTCACGGCCGTGCACGGCGTGCACCTGACGGACAACGAGGTGGCGCTGCTGGGCCGCGCGGGGGCCACGGTGTGCGCGTGCCCGTCCACGGAGCGCAACCTGGGGGACGGCATCGTGCCGGCGGACGCGCTGGTGAAGGCCGGGGCGCGCGTGAGCTTCGGCTCGGACAGCCAGACGGTGGTGGACCTGCTGGATGAGGCGCGCCAGCTGGAGCAGCACCTGCGGCTGGTGCGGCTGCGCCGCGCGGTGCTGGACCCGGGGACGGGCACCCTGGACGGCCTGGCGGCCCGGCTCTTCGACATGGCCACGGTGCAGGGCGCGCGGAGCCTGGGGATGGGCACGGGCACGCTGTCGCCGGGGTCGCCCGCGGACTTCTTCACGGTGGACGTGCACCACCCGTCGCTGGTGGGCGCGAGCCCCGCGTCGCTCCTGCCGGGCATCGTCTTTGGCGCGGCGGGCGGGGCGGTGCGCGAGGTGGCGGTGGCGGGCCGGCTCGTGGTCCGGGACGGCCACCATCCGTTGACGGAGGCGAGTGGCAAGGCGTTCCAGCAGCTCGCCCGGCGTCTCTACCCGTAGGGAAAAGACGCGGTTCGATATGCACGGGCCGCCCGGACGTTGGCGGTGTGGAGGTTTCGGATGCGCGCGGGAATCTGGCTGTCGTGGGTGGTGCTGGTGGGGCTGGCCTTGCCCCTGGCGGTGGGCTGCGCGGGGCGGCAGGACCTGGAGACGCCAGACCACGAGGCCATCTACGACATGCCCCTGGAGGAGATGTGGCCCTTCGTCCGTGAGTACTTCACGGAGGCGCACCTGCCCTACCGCGAGGACCGGGGCAGCCTGGTGCTGGAGACCGAGTGGAAGCAGGAGTTCGGCGGCTCGAAGATCGCCGGCTACTGGCACCGCTACATGGTCATCGGCAAGCGGGAGACGCCGACGAAGAGCAAGCTGTGGATCATCCGCATCACCAAGTCGGTGAACAAGGCGCTGTCCCTGCCGGGCCGGGAGCTGGACTGGGGCGTTGGCCGGGGACTCGGAGGAGACCCGGAGCAACGCAACACGGGGGCTCCGGGGGATCCGTCCTCGACCTCGAGCGGCGCCTACGGCGTCTCCATCGAGGACGCGGAGGACCGGCTGGCCTTCCCGGTGGGAGAGAACGCCTTCTACGTGGACTCGGGGCAGGGCACGCGCGACCTGACCATGGAGTGGCGCGTGTTCCGGGGCATCATGCCCAGGCTCGCGAAGCAGCAGCAGGAGGTGAGCGCGGAGCCGCGGGTGGCGATGGCCCCGGGCGCGAAGGAAGCGCCGTCGTTCACCGAATGCGGCCAGTCCATCCTCGGACTGAAGCGGCTGGCGAAGCCGGGCGGGGTGCTGCTGCTCGGTGAGCTGCACGGCACGAAGGAGGTCCCGCGTTTCATCGCGCAGTCCGTGTGCCAGCTCGTCACGGCGGGCATGCCGGTGACGGTGGGCCTGGAGCTGCCGGTGGAGAACGAGGAGCGCATCGCCACGTTCCTCCAGAGCCAGGGCGGCGAGGTGGACTGGCTCAAGCTGATGGAAGCCCCGTTCTGGCGCAGCCCGTATCCGGATGGCCGTGGCAGTGAGGCCGTGGCGAACATGCTGGAGCAGCTGCGCCAGCTGCGGGCGCAGGGCCTGGACGTGGCGGTGTTCGTCTACGACCACCCGAAGCTCTCCGGGCAGCCGCGTGAGGACGCGCTGACGAAGACGGTGCTGGCGCAGGTGAAGGCGAAGCCGCAGCGCTTCCACCTGGTGCTGAGCGGCAACGTCCATCCGCGCACGAAGAAGGGGCTGCCGTGGAACAGGCAGTACAAGCCCATGGGCTACCTGCTGAAGGACCAGCTCGACGGCGTCACCGCGTTGGACATGGCCTACGACAGCGGCACGGCGTGGGTCTGCGCGGCGGATGCGCAGGGGCGCGCGCTGGACTGCGGCGTGAAGGAGGCGAGGGGCAAGGACAACGGCGACCGCTTCTTCGTGCACACGTGGAACTCGACCAACGACGAGGGCTACCACGGCGTCTTCTACGTGGGCCACGTGTCAGCGTCCGAACCCGCCATCCGCAAGGGCCTGGGCAATCCGGGAGCAGCGCCCGCGTCGAGCCCGTAAGAACCGCATCAGGGGGGGGAAGACAGGGGCCGTGCGAGTCACCGGAGACGGTGGCCCGCGCGGCCTCTGGCTTTTCGCGGGGCTCGATATGCCCATTCATCACACGGCGTTCTTCAGCGCATCGAAGACGGAGGCACTGCGGATGCGCTCAATGGTGAAGATGGGATGGCTGGCGTTGCTCCTGGCGGTGGGCTGCGCGGGGCGGCAGGACCTGGAGACGCCGGACTACGAGGCCATCTACGACGTGCCCCTGGAGGAGATGTGGCCGTCGGTCCGTGAATACTTCAAGGAAGCGAACCTGCCCTACCGCGAGGACCGCGGCAGCCTGGTGCTGGAGACCGAGTGGAAGCAGGAGTTCGGCGGCTCCAAGGTCGCCGGCTACTGGCACCGCTACATGGTCATCGGCAAGCGCGAGACGCCGACGAAGAGCAAGCTGTGGATCACCCGCATCACCAAGTCGGTGAACAAGGCGCTGTCGCAGCCCGGCAAGGAGCTGGACTGGGGCATCGCCTCCTCTCGGGTCGTTGGCGATCCTTCTGAAGGCCTGAGTCCGGAGGATGCCGAGGACCGGTTGGCCTTCCCGGTGGGAGAGAACGCCTTCTACATGGAGTCGGGGCAGGGCACGCGCGACCTGATCATGGAGTGGCGCGTGTTCCGGGGCATCATGCCCAAGCTCGCGAAGAAGGAGCCGGTGAAGACGGAGCAGCCGGTGGCGAAGGCCGAGGCGACCTTCACCGAGTGCGGCCAGTCCATCCTGGGCATGAAGAAGCTGGCGAAGGCGGGCGGGGTGCTGATGCTGGGTGAGCTGCACGGCACGCAGGAGGTCCCGCGCTTCATCGCGCAGTCCGTGTGCCAGCTCGTCACGGCGGGCATGCCGGTGACGGTGGGCCTGGAGCTGCCGGTGGAGAACGAGGAGCGCATCACGACCTTCCTCCAGAGCCAGGGCGGTGAAGTGGACTGGCTCAAGCTGATGGAGGCCCCGTTCTGGCGCAGCCCGTATCCGGACGGCCGTGGCAGTGAAGCCGTGGCCAACATGCTGGAGCAGCTGCGCCAGCTGCGAGCGCAGGGCCTGGACGTGGCGGTGTTCGTCTACGACCACCCGAAGCTGTCCGGCCAGGCGCGCGAGGACGCGCTGACGCAGACGGTGCTGAAGCAGGTGAAGGCGAAGCCGCAGCGCTTCCACCTGGTGGTGAGCGGCAACATCCACCCGCGCACGAAGAAGGGGCTGCCCTGGGACAAGCAGTACAAGCCCATGGGCTACCTGCTGAAGGACCAGCTCGATGACGTCACCGCGTTGGACATGGCCTACGACAGCGGCACGGCGTGGATCTGCGCGGCGAATCAACAGAGCAGCAAGCTGGACTGCGGCGTGAAGGAGACGAAGGGCAAGGACAACGGCGACCGCTTCTTCATGCACACCTGGAGCTCGGCCAACAGCGAGGGCTACCACGGCGTCTTCTACGTGGGCCACGTGACGGCGTCCGAACCCGCCGTCTTCAAGGGCCTGGGCAACCCGGACACGGTTTCCACGCCGAGCCTGTGAGGCACTGCGCATGCGCTCGATGCTGAAGATGGGATGGCTGGCATTGCTCCTGGCGGTGGTGGGCTGCGCCGCACGGCCCCAGGACTGGGACCTGACAGGGCGGGAGGCCATCTACGACCGGCCCCTGGAGGAGGTGTGGCCCTCGGTGCGCCAGTACTTCGTGGACGCGAAGCTGAGCTTCCGCGAGGCCCCGGGCAGCCCGGTGCTGCAGACCGAATGGAAGGAGGAGTTCGGCGGCTCCAAGGTCTCCGGCTACTGGCACCGCTATCTCGTGCTGGGCAAGCGGGAGACGCCCACGAAGAGCAAGCTGTGGATCATCCGCGTCACCCGCAGCGCGAACAAGGCACTGTCCGCTCCGGGCAAGGAGCTGGAGTGGGGCGTGAGCCGGAGCATGGGCAATGACGCCCAGCGGAGGCAGGACCAATTGGCGGGCATCGCTCCTCCGACCGGAGGCTGGGAGAGCCTCGAAGGCGGCTTCGGCCTCAGCGCGGAGGATGGCGAGGACCGGTTCTCGATGCCGCGCGGAGAGAACGCCATCGTCGCGGAGTCCGCGCACGGCACGCGTGACCTGAACATGGAGTGGCGCGTGTTTCACGCCATCGCGCCAGGCCTGGCGTCGAAGGAGGGGGCCACCCCTCGGGTGACCGTGCAGCCCGTCGCGAAGGCCCCCGAGGCTCGGTCCGCGCCCGCGTTCACCGAGTGCGGCACGCCCATCATCGGCCTGAAGGCCCAGGCGAAGGCGGGCGGGGTGCTGCTGCTGGGAGAGCTGCACGGCACGCAGGAGGTCCCGCGTTTCATCGCGCAGGCCACCTGCCAGCTCACCGTGGCGGGCACGCCCGTGTCGGTGGGTCTGGAGCTGCCGGTGGACAACCAGGCGCGCATCACCACCTTCCTCCGAAGCCAGGGCACGGAAGAAGACTGGCTCCGGCTGATGGAGGCCCCGTTCTGGCGCAGCCCGTATCCGGATGGCCGTGGCAGCGAAGCCGTGGCCAACATGCTGGAGCAGCTGCGCCAGCTGCGAGCGCAGGGGCTGGATGTGGCGGTGTTCGTCTATGACCACCCGAGGCTCAACGGACAGCCGCGCGAGCAGGCCCTGGCCACCACGGTGTTGAAGCAGGTGGAGGCCGGCCCCGCGCGCTTCCACCTGGTGCTGAGCGGCAACATCCACCCGCGCACGGCGAAGGGCCTGCCGTGGGACCCGCAGTACCAGCCCATGGGGAGGCTCCTGGCGGCCCGGCTGAAGCACGTGGTGGCGCTGGACGTGGCCTACGACAGCGGCTCGGCGTGGATCTGCGCGCCGGACGAGCGCAGCCGCAAGCTGGACTGCGGCGTGAAGGAGGCGAAGGGCAAGGACAACGGGGACCGCTTCTTCGTGCACGTCTGGGACTCGCCCAACAAGGACGGCTACCACGGCGTCTTCTACGTGGGCCGGGTGAGCGCGTCCGCGCCCGCCATCTCCAAGGGCCTGGGCCGGCCCGGCGCGGATGACAACTCCGTGTTCCCCTCGGACGCGGACTCGGGGGCGGTGGTCTCCCTGCGACGCTGAGGGCGCGGGCACACTGGCGCCGCGGCGCGGGCGGTGGCATGGAGGTGGCCTGACTGGAGGCCGTCCCATGAGCGACACGCTGCCCGCGCTGCGGGCCACCCTGGCGGAACTGGTGGCACTGGACACCACGTCCTCGCGTCCCAACGCGCCCCTCATCGACTACGCGCAGGCGAGGCTGGAGGCCGCGGGCTTCACCGCCGAGCGCCAGCACTACACCGACGACGCGGGCGTGGCGAAGGTGAACCTCATCGCCCGCAAGGGCGACGCGGACCGCGCCGCGCTGGCCCTCGTCGGCCACTCCGACTGCGTGCCCTATGACGCCGCCTGGACGGACGCGCTGCGCCTCACCGAACGCGACGGCAAGCTCTACGGCCGAGGCGCCTGCGACACCAAGGGCTTCATCGCCTGCGCGCTGCACACCGCCACCCGCAAGGACCTGCCGAAGCTGGACGCGCCGCTCCTCGTCATCCTCACCGCGGATGAAGAGGTGGGCCTGGTGGGCGCGAAGAAGCTGGTGTCCGCGGGCCTGGGCCGCGCGAGGCACGCCATCGTCGGCGAGCCCACGCGCCTCATCCCCGTGCGCGCCAACAAGGGCTACTGCCTGGCGGAGGTGGAGGTGCTGGGCAAGGAGGGGCACAGCGCGTACCCGGAGCTGGGCGCGTCCGCCATCTTCCGCGCCGGCCGCTTCCTGCACCGGCTGGAGACCCTGGCGAACACCGTCCTGCGCGAGGACCGCGACGAGGGCTTCCAGCCCCCCTTCACCACGGTGAACGTGGGGCTCATCCAGGGCGGCAAGGCGAAGAACGTGCTGCCCGGCTCCTGCCGCTTCACCGTGGAGTGGCGCCCCATCCCCGGTCAGGCCGCCGAGCGCGTCCCGGAGATGATGGAGCACATCCGCCAGGAGCTCACCCGCGACGAACCCGCCTACGAGGCGCGCATCAAGGTCCTGCGCATGGACCGCGGCGTCCACACGCGCGGCGACGCGGACGTGGTGCGCTTCCTGGAGGACGTCAGCGGCAACGCGTCCGAAACGGTGTCCTTCGGCACGGAGGCCCCGCAGCTCACGGAGCTGGGCGCGGAGGCCGTCGTGTTCGGCCCCGGCGACATCCGCGTCGCGCACCAGACGGGTGAGTTCGTCCCCATGGAGGACCTGGTGCGCTGCGAGGCCGCGCTCACGAAGGCCGTGGCCCGCTTCTGCACGGGCGGCTGAGCGCGCGGCGCGCCTCAGGGTTTCGGCGCGTCGATGACCTTGACGTTGCGGAAGCCCTGACACGCCTCCTTGAAGCCGAGCACGTACTTCAGCGAGCGCAGCTCCAGCGTCAGCTTGTTCCACAGCTTGCGCGGCAGGTTGGGGCGCGGCGCGGGCACGCTCGTCACCAGCGAGCCCAGGTCGATGTAGTGCGTGGGCGTGCGGCCCATGCCCTCGAAGTCGTGCTCCAGCCCCTGGCTGAGCTGACGCAGCTGGGGCTCCAGTTGCTGGTGCACCGCGTCCGTCATCAGGACGTACTCGGAGATGGGCACGTCGTTCTTCAGCATCCGGTGCAGGAGGATGACGTCCACCCCGGCCAGCTCCGTGAGGTGCTTCACCTTCTGGAAGGCGACCTCCCCGGCGTGGGCCACGAACTTGAGCGTCAGGTTGCCCACCTGCGTGCACCCGTCGCACCTGCACATGCGGTCAATGACGAGCTGCTCCCGGCGCTCCAGGAAGGCGCGGCGGATGGCCGCGACCTGCGTCGCGATGGGCGAGGTGTCCTCGCCCACGGCGTAGAAGAAGGCCGCGTCCCCTTCCAGCTTCGCCAGCTTGAACCGCCCGGACGCGTCGATGACGGCTTCCAGCAGCTGCGCCACCGTGTCCTGCGCGTGCGCGAGGCCGAAGCGGTGCTCCCGCATGAAGCGGGTGTAGCCGCCGATGTCCGCGATGAGGAGCAGCGCCTTCTCAATGGCCATGCGGCGCGGAAGCCTAGCCCAAGCCCCCGCGCCTTGTGTCAGTGCCGGGGCATCGCGCAGGTGCCCACGTCGCGCAGCAGCTTGTGCGCCTCCGCCAGCAGGGCGTGCCCCTTCACCTCCGGGGGCACGCGGGCAATGAGCTTCATGTCCGGCGTCAGCCGGTAGAAGCCCTTGGAGCGCTGCACCAGCCCCGCCACCTTCGCGCCATCCAGCAGCGCGTCGCCGCCCAGCGCCAGCGACAGCCGGCCCGGGCCAGCCTCCAGCGCGCGCAGCCGCAGCTCGCGCATGTCGATTTTCAGGAGCGTCACCTCGGAGAGGGCGTCCACCTCGTCGGGGGCCTCGCCGTAGCGGTCCACCAGCTCCGCGCGCAGGTCCGTCACCTCGTCCGGGTGGCTGGCCTGGCTGAAGCGCTTGTAGAACACCAGCCGCTGGTGCACGTCCGCCACGTAGTCGTCGGGGATGAGCGCCGGCATGGGCAGGTTGATGTCCGGCTCCACGTGCACCTTGGGCGGCTGGCCCTGCAGCTCCGCCACCGCCTCTTCCATCAGCTGCGCGTACAGGTCGAAGCCAATCTCCGCGATGGCGCCGGACTGCTTTTCGCCCAGCAGGTTGCCCGCGCCGCGGATCTCCAGGTCGTGGCTGGCGATGGAGAAGCCCGCGCCCAGCTCCGTGAAGTTCTGGAGCACCTCCAGGCGCCGCTGCGCGTCCTTCGTCACCGGACGGCGGGTGGGCACCAGCAGGTACGCGTACGCGCGCTCCTTGCTGCGGCCCACGCGCCCGCGCAGCTGGTAGAGCTGCGCCAGGCCGAACTGGTCCGCGCGGTTGACGATCATCGTGTTGGCGCTGGAGATGTCGATGCCGCTCTCGATGATGCTCGTGCACAGCAGCACCTGGAACTTGTGCTCCGTGAACTGGAGCATCACCTTCTCCAGCTGCCCCTCGCCCATCTGGCCGTGCGCCACGCCAATGGAGACGTTGGGCAGCAGCTTCTTCAGCTCCTGCTCCATGGACGGCAGGGACTCCACGCGGTTGTGCACGAAGAAGACCTGGCCCCCTCGGGCAATCTCCCGCTCCACGGCCTCCTTGATGACGCCCTCGTCGTACTTCATCACGAAGGTGCGGATGGCCCGGCGGTCCTGCGGCGGCGTGGCGATGATGCTCATGTCGCGCACGCCGGACATGCTCATGTGCAGCGTGCGGGGGATGGGCGTCGCCGTCAGCGTCAGCACATCCACCTGCGTGCGCAGCCGCTTGAGCGCCTCCTTCTGCTTCACGCCGAAGCGCTGCTCCTCGTCCACCACCAGGAGCCCCAGGTCCTTGAAGGACACGTCGCCCGCCAGCAGCTTGTGCGTGCCGATGACGATGTCGACCTTGCCCTCCTTGGCGCGGCGGAGGATGTCGCGGATCTCCGGCGGCTTGCGGATGCCGGAGATGACTTCCACCGTGACGGGGTAGTCCTTGAAGCGCTTCTTGAACGAATGGAAGTGCTGCTGCGCCAGCACCGTGGTGGGCACCAGCACCGCCACCTGCTTGCGGTCCAGCGTGGCCTTGAAGGCGGCGCGCATGGCCACCTCCGTCTTGCCGTAGCCCACGTCGCCGCAGACGAGCCGGTCCATGGGCTGCGCCTTCTGCATGTCCGCGAGCACGTCCTCGATGGCCTTCGCCTGGTCCGGCGTCTCCTCGAACTCGAAGTCCGCCTCGAACTGGGCGAAGTAGCGGTCCGGCGCCGCGAACGCGTAGCCCGGGTGCGCCTTGCGCGCGGCGGCCATCTGCAACAGCTCCGCCGCCATCTTGAGCAGCTGCTCCTTGACGCGCTTCTTCGTCTTCTCCCAGCTGGTGGTGCCCAGCTTGTCCAGCTGGACCTTGTCCGGGTCTCCGCCGGTGAACTTCTGGATGAGCCGCATGCGGCCCACCGGCAGATAGATTTTGTCCCGCCCCGCGTACTCCAGGACGAGGAAGTCCCCCGGCACGCCCTGCACCTCCATCTTCGTCAGGCCCGCGTAGCGCCCGATGCCGAAGTCGGTGTGGACGATGAGGTCGCCTTCCTTCAGGTCCTTGAAGCCCGCGGCGAACGCATCCAGCTTCTTGCTGCGCTTGACGCGGCGGCGTGAGCGGACGCCGAAAATCTCCTCGTCCGCGAGCACCGCCAGCCGGCCTTCAGTGTCGATGAAGCCGTGGCTCACCTCGCCGGTGAACAGGTGCGCCCATATCGCAGGCTCGAAGAGCTTCGCGGGGTCCGCCAGGGGCTCCGTGTGCACCTTCACCATCACGTTGCGGTCCAGCAGGAGCCGCTTGAGCCGGTCCGCCTGGCTGAGCGTGCCGCACGCCACCGCGCACGCCACGCCGGTGTCGCGCCAGCGCTGCAGCCGCTCCACCAGCGGGGTGAGCGCGCCCTCCTCACCGTGGTGCGCGAGGATGGCCTCGCGCAGGTCCTGCGTCGTGCCGAAGGTGAAGGCCACGGGCGCTTCGGACTGCGTGAGCGACAGGCCACCGCCCTCCACCACGCGCAGGGCCTTGAGCCCCGAGGCCACGCCCTCACGCGTGAGGAAGTGGTGCTCCGGAGGGTAGGTGAGGTCCTGGCGCGCGTCCGCCTCCTCCACGCCCTTCGCCAGCTCCGCCCACAGGTCCTCCAGCGCGCGGTCCAGCCCCACCGGGTCGTCCAGGTAGACGACGGGCTCCTTCGCCCACGCGCGCAGGTAGTCGAACACGGAGGCCAGGCCGCCCTCGAAGAAGCCGGGCAGCAGTCCCTCCAGCCCGAAGCCGGGCAGTCCTTCCCGGAGCGCGTCCAGCCGCTCGCGCAGCTTGATGGTGGGCAGGTTGATGCGGTCCGCCACCGCGCGGGCGGCGGCCTCCGCGCGCGGGCGGGTGTCGTCGGTGAGCAGCAGCTCGCGCGCGGGCACCAGGTCCACCGTCTTGAGCGCGTCCACGGTGCGCTGCGACTCCGGGTCGAAGACGCGGATGGACTCGATGGTGTCCCCGAAGAACTCCAGGCGCACCGGCCGCTCGTACAGCGGGCTGAAGACGTCCAGCAGGCCGCCGCGCACGCTGAAGGTGCCCTTGTCCTCCACCAGCGGGCTGTTCTGGTAGCCCATCAGCGCCAGCTTCCGCGCCAGCGAGTCGCGGTCGAAGTCCTGGCCCACCTCCACGCGCTGGGCCAGCCCCTCCATCACCCCCAGCGGCAGCACGCGGCGGTGCAGCGCGCGCAGGGACAGCACCAGCGCGGGGAACGGCGTGCCGCGCGCCAGGTGGAACAGCGCGCCCAGCCGCTCCGTGATGGGGCCCGCCTCCGGCGACAGCTCGTCGTAGGGAAGCACCTCGTCCGCGGGCAGCCGCAGCACGCGCGGCTCCAGCAGGCTGCCCGTGCCGCCCAGGAAGAAGGCCAGGTCGTGCGCGAGCGCGTCCGCCGCCTCCTCGTCCGCGGCCACGCACACCAGCGGCGCGCGCAGCTCCCGGTGCAGGCGGGCGAGCAGGTGGCCACGTGCCGCGCCCTTCACCCCCTGCGTCCGCGCGCGGTGGCCCACGCGCAGGGAGGCCAGCAGCCGGGCGAAGGCATCACCGGAGGAGAGGGGAGCGCCGCCGGGCCAGGGCGTGCCGTCGGACTTCGGAGGAAGGGAGGTGTCCATTCGGGGGCCCGTGTGGGGCCCTCGGCTAATTAGGGTGAGCCCTGCCCCAAATCAACGCTGGATGCGGACCGCTGTCGTGTCCATGGAGCCAGCGGGACGGCCGCCGGGCGGGGAGGCTCACGCGCGCCCGGGACCTGTCCAGGTCCCCGGGCGCGCGGCCTCACCTGCTCAGGGCACCGCGCACGCCGCCGCCAGCCGCGCGTCCTTCTTGGTGGCGTCGCTGGTGGTGGCCGCCAGCGAGTCGCAGTCCATCACGCTGGACAGGCCCGTCAGCGGCTCCACCATCAGCACGCTCTTGGCGCGGTTGGAGGTGAAGCGGAACTGGATGGAGCTGTCCGTCGGGGCCGCCGCCGCGATGGTCGCGGGGTTTCCAAGCTGCCCCTGCAGACAATCCATCTTGTTGAACACCGGCCGGCCGGAGCCCGGCAGGAAGCACAGGTTGTTGATGTTGGTGGCGTTCATCGTGGGCGGGATGACGATGTCCGGCCCCGTCTCACTGCAGCACGCGGGCGCGGTGCGGCAGGTCTTGTTGAGGCAGGCGGGGCTGGGGCACTGGTCCATGCCCCAGTCGTCCGGCGTGTTGAGGTCGTTGCCGCACTTCAGCCGCTCCCAGCGGGCCACGGTGTGCTGCCTGCCGTCCAGCAGGGTGACGTTGTTCTCCACCACGAAGCGCACCGGCTGGGTCGTGCTGATGGCCAGCTGGCGCGCGCGCAGCGCGGACGACCACAGCTCGCGCGTGGCGGTGTTCTCCTTCTGCCCGCCGATGCGGCCCTGCATGGCCACCACCGACAGGCCGATGAGCACGGACACCACCGCCAGGGCGGTCATCATCTCCAACAACGTCATGCCGCGCGTGTGCTTCATGGAATAACCACCACCGAGGCCGAGGGGTCCACCGGCCGCTGCAAGCCCACCGTCATGTTGCGCGCCGCGACCCGGAAGGTGTAGCGACGGCGCGTGTAGCCATCCCTGGCCTGGCCCTCTTCATCCGTGCCCGTCATGTCCGCGTCGCGGTTGACGCGCCGGGTGCGGATGACCAGCGTCACCTCCAGCTCGCGCACCCGCTGGCGCAGGCGCTTGATGACCTCCGCCTTCCGGTCCGCGGCGGTGATGGAGTTGATGGCCGGCAGCGGGTTCCCATCCGGGCCGCGGTCGTCCGTCCTGCAGGTATTCAGGGTGTACTGCGCCTCGTCGCACTGGGAGATGGCCGGGTGGGGCAAGCCGGGGTTGCGCCAGTTGGTGTCGGTGCCCACGCCGGGGTACCACTCCATGGCGTACTCGCCGGACGTGCCCTTGAGGGCATTGTCGAAGTCCACGACGCCCTCGCGCACGGACAGGTGCTCCACGTCGCGGCTCAACACGGTCCAGTTCGCCGCTCCGACCGCGCGGTACTCCAGCGCGGGGCTGCCGCCCTTCCAGTTCACCCGGTAGGCCGCGCCGTTCAGCCGCAGGGCCATCCAGTTCACGAGGTCGCCGGCGTCCTTGGGCGCCCAGTGGGTGCTCGTGGTGCTCTCGCACGTGGGAGACTCGAGGAGCGCCCCATTGACCGTGATGGTGGAGGG
>NZ_RAWL01000231.1:0-13720 GCF_003668885.1 Corallococcus sp. AB049A
ACCCGGAGGCGTTCGCGAAGGCGAGCCAGCTCGTGGAGCGGAGCATCTCTTCACGGCAGTGGGGGGAGCAGGAACGCGGAGAGATCATCACCCTTCGGCCCCAGCTGACGACGGCGCAGTTCCAGGAGCTCTTCCAGAAGCTCGCGGTGGCCATGAACAGCCAGCAACTGCGCGTCACCACCCGCGGCCCCCCGTTCTGAATCCACCCCGAACAGAAGGGATGCAGCTTGATTTCTCAATTCAAGACAGCTTCGCGCAATCCAAAGAGCATCCGGGTTCCCCGGATCGGCTGTCTTCCCCGTCCAATGGCATGGGTGATCCGGCGCTGAAGGACACGGCGTTCGTGCGGCTGGACGTGAACACTGCGGCGAGCGTGCCGGGTCACACCTGCGCGGCGGACAACTCCTTCGCGGATGACGGCACGCTGGAGAAGTCGCAGGGCACGGGGATGCAGGGCGCGGCCTGCACGCGCACGCCCGCGGCGGAGGCCAACCCCCCGGCGGTGACGGACTGCGCGGAGGGCTTCGCGTGCTCGGACCTGTTCACGGAAGCCCGGCAGTGCCTGAAGACGTGCGACCCGATGGCGGCGGTCCCCCGGCTGCCCCACGGGCACGGTGTGGGGTGTGTACGGCACGTGCATCGAGCAGTCCGTGCTGGAGCCCCTGGGCTTCGCGTTCGACCCCGCCCGGATGGGTGAGACGTGCAGCAACGGCTACACCGGGTTCTGCGGGTAGCACCACCGGCTGGTGCTACCCGGACGGTCTGAAATCCGGACGTGGGAGGGAGCCCGGCCGTGGAGGCCATGGCCGGGCTCCTGAAGTGACAGTGTCACCACGGACGGTACTGAGGGTGTGGGCGGCCCGGTATGATGACGCACATGCTCTGTCCTGCCTGTACGGAACCGCGTGCGCCGGCTTCCGGGCCCTTGTGCCCGGAGTGCGGCGCCGCCCTCGTGCCCGCCGCCGGGCGGCACCTGGATGACTTCGTGCTGGCGCGGATGCGGCGGCGCATCGAGCACTGGCGCTTCGATGGGTTGCTGGATGCGGACACGGCGGCCCGGCTGGAGGCCTCGCTCGCGGCGCCCGTGGAGGCGGCCGGGGTGAGCGTGCCGGAGGTGCCCGTGCCTCCGGTGGAGGAGGCTCCGGCCGTCGACCCGGCGGTGCGTGTGGAGGCCTGGGCGGATGACGTCGCCGGTTCGCTGCGCCGCGCGGGGGGATGGCGTCCGGGGTGGCTGGCGTCGCTCGCGCACTCGCTGGACGAGACGGCCCGGGCGGAGCGGGAGCAGGCGGCCCGGGTGGCGCTGCGGGTGTCGTCGCCGGACGTCGAGTCCGCCAGCGAGGAGGACCTGGGGTCGGCGTTGGGTTCGGGGCAGGCGTTGTTTGGCCGGGGGCACCTGGATTCGCTGGGAGGCAGCGGGCTGGAGGCGGTCATCGCGCTCGATGAGGGCGACAACCCTCCCCGCCTCAACGAGTACATCTGGTGGTTCCTGGGCGCGGTGCTGGTGCTGGGCGGTTCGCTCATGGGCGTGCGCGAGGCGTGGCGGGCGCTGGGCGGAGTGCCCCGGCAGCTCATCGTCACGGGCGCGCTGCTGGGCTACCACGCGGCGTTCATCGGGCTGGGCGCGTTCCTGGCGCGGCGCTCGCGTTCGGCGGGGCGGGTGCTCGCGGGCATCGGGCTCGCATTGCTGCCCGTGGTGTTCATCGCGCTGTCGTCGCTGGTGGCGCTGGCGCCCGCGGCCGGAGTGCCCGCCGCGTTTGGCGTCGCCGCCGTGGCGCTGCTGCCGCTGAGGGCCGCGGGGCGGCTGTGGCACGGGACGTCCACCGCGTCCCTCGCGGTGGCGCTGTTCCCCTCGCTCCTGGCGGGGCTGCCGCTGATGGGCTGGGACGATGCACCGTGGCTGCGCGCGCTGTGCGCGTTCGCGGGCGTGGTGGCGCTCGGTGCATCGCTGTGGCGGACGCACCGGGCAGCGGAGGCCGGGAGAGCTTCGTTCGTCGGGGTCGGCGCCGCGCTCTACGGTGCGCTCTGGCTGGCCGTTTTCGGTGTGGCGAGCGCGCCTTCCGGGTTCGATGCGATGGAGCCCGGCGGGCCCTTGTTCGCGGGCTTCGTGCTCTGGGCGGTGGCGCTGGGCGCGGTGGTGGCCGCGGGTGCGTCCACGGAGGCCGTCCGGGCGCTCCATCCCCGCGCGGCACCGGTGTTCGAGACGCTGGCGCACGCGGTGGTCGCCAGCGGCGCGCTCGCGGGGGCGCTGGGTGCCTTCTCGCGCTTCCCGGGCAAGGACACCTGGGTGGATACGGCATCCGCCTGCACGCCCGTGCTGGCCGCGCTCGTCTTCTTCCTGCTGGAGTTCCGCCGGCGGGCCCTGGTGCATCCGGCCGTCATGGCCTCGCTGCTCGCGGGAGCACTGGTCGCGCGCGTGCAGGCGCCCGGCGACCCGGCGTGGTGGTGCTTCGGCGTCGCGGCGGTGGCCGCCGGACTGGTGCTCCTGGCCCGTGTGACGTCCTCGGGTGTCCTTCGCAACCGGATGCTCGCGTGGGGCGTCGTCGTGTCGCTGGCGACGATGCCTGCCTTCTCCGTGGTGGCGTGGATGCAGGGGACGGACGCGCCCTGGCCCCAGGCGTACGCGGGCGCGGTCATCGCGGCCGCGGCCCACCTCGCGGGGCGCTGGCGCTGGCGGGGCCTCCACTACCTGGGCGGTGTCGCGCTGCTCTTCGGCGCACTCTCGGCCGTGGACGGGACTCCGTGGCTTGCCTCCAGCGCGGCGGGCCTGGGCGTCTTCTCGCTCGCGGCGGTGCTCTACGGCCTCGCAGGGCTCGCGCAGTCCGCGTGGCTGGCGCGCCAGGGGCGGAGTGATGCCTTCCGGCCCCTGGAGGACCTGTCGCTGGTCATCGCGGCGCTCGGCGTGGCGTGGGCCCTGGGAGTAACGCCCGTGCTGCCGGACGTGCTCCCGGGGCTCTCCGCGTCCCAGACGGCGCTGCTCGCCTGCGTGCCCACGGCGCTGGCCACGGCGGTGCTGCTCTTGCGCGTCCGGCGCGAGGGCAGCCGGATGGTCAGCTTCCTGGCGGCCACGGGGCTCGCGCTCACGGTGACCCAGGGCCTGGGCACGGTCTCCGACTTCGTCTCCGCGCGGGCCGCGCTCGTGGCTTCGGGCCTGGGCTTCGGCTTCACGCTCTTCGCGCTGCTTCGCGGCCAGGACTTCGACAAGGTGAAGGGCCGGCGGCTGCTGGACGTCCTGCCCCTTCCGTTCGGCGCGCGGGGACGGCCGCTCTTCACGGACGGCTTCGCGGCGGCGGCGCTCGTGCAGGCCGCGTTCGCGGTCATCACGCTCCTCAACTGGGTCGCCACCTCCAACGGCGCCGAGCGCCCGGAGGCCCTGCTCGCGGGCGCGCTGCTCACGGCCGGTGCGCTGCTGGCGTTCGTGTCGCGCGGCTTCGTCGCGTTCCAGGTGCGCGGCTCCGTGGTGACCTTCGCCATGGCGGGCGGCTTCATCGCGCTCACCGGGGCCGTCAACCGCGCGGGCCGGCCGCTTCCGCCGGACGTGTCCGCCTGGCGCCTGCCGCTCATTGGCATCGCGCTCTGGGCCCTGGCGCTCTTCTTGCGGCGCGTGGGGCCGTGGGTGGCCCGGCGGCTGGAGCGGCCCCGGCACGGGCCCCTGTACCACCTGGTGCCGCACCTGGGCATGGCCGTGCTGGCCTTGCTGCTCCTGCGCTCGGCCGTCGTCGTGGGACTG
This sequence comes from Corallococcus sp. AB049A, assembly GCF_003668885.1. Classification (NCBI taxonomy): domain Bacteria; kingdom Pseudomonadati; phylum Myxococcota; class Myxococcia; order Myxococcales; family Myxococcaceae; genus Corallococcus; species Corallococcus sp. AB049A. Next base: position 3,728 of record NZ_RAWL01000231.1, read on the forward strand.
CCGGGTCCATCCCGCGCCATGGCCCTGGTGCCTCCGCTGCTGGTGCTGGGGCCCGCGCTGCTGGGGGTGCTGCTCGCGGCTTCGTTCCGCTCGCGGTTCCTGGCGCACGTGGGGCTCCTGCTGGGACTCCCCGGCGCCGCGCTGTGGGCCGCGCAGTCGTCGCTGCTCGGCGGCGAACTGGTGGCCCTGCTGCCTCCCAGTGGGCAGTGGATCCGCGCCACGGCGGCGCACCTCATCAGCCCTTCGCTGAGCTGGCTGAACCCCGCGGCCTGGATGCCTCCGGGCCTCACCCGCGTCCTCCTGTGGCAGCGCGCGTTCATGGGCGTCGCCGCCGCCGGGCTCGTCTACGCTGGCTTCGCGGCCGCGGTGGCCCGGGTGGACGCGGGCCGCGCGTTCTTCCGGCGGCTCCTGTCGCTGGGCACCGAGGACAGGCCGGGCCCGTTCCTCCAGGCACTCCGGAAGGAAGCCCTCACCGCCGTGGTGCTCGTGGCGGCGGCGGCCTTCTTCCAGCCAGGCATGACTTCGGCGGAGCTCGTCCTCGCCACCGGCATCGTGCTGTTCCTGGGCGGCGCGCGAGGGCCGGGGCGCGGCGTGGCCGGCGCAGGCGCATTGCTGCTCGTGCATGCCGGAGCCCACCTGGCGCCGCACTTCGAGGCCTGGCCCGGGCCCACGCTGGCGCTGCTGGGGCTCGCGGTGGTGGTCATTGCTCCGTGGCTCGCGAAGCGGCGGGGCCATGACGAAGGCCGCGCGCGGCTGCGTGCCCACCCGGCCGCCCTACCCTACTTCATCGCCGCGACGGTGTACGCGCTGGCCGTGACGGGAGAAGCGTCTCCGACGACGGCCGTCCCCGTCCTCGTGTGGCGGATGGCCGAAGGGCTGATGGGCGGGTGGATGGTGTCCTTCGCGCTCCCCCTGACGCTGGGGCTCTGCGCGGCGGCGCTCCTCGTCGCGGCGTTCCAGTGGCGCGGGGCGCTCGCCGGGTTCATCGCGGGGCTCGGGACCCTGGCCGCTGGAGGCGCGGTCGTCGCCACGGGCATGGCGGTCCTCACGCAGGCCCTGCTTCCCTGGGAACCCGCCTACCTGCCCCTGTTCGCCCGCTCCGGGGCCGCGCTGGCCCTGGCCGCCGCGGGGAGCGCGCTGGTCCTCCACGCCGCTCGGCGCGTGACGTCCCGCCGCCGGAGCGACATCGCGGGGGGCATGGGCTGGGGCCGCGACCTGTGGCTGGTGGCGAGCGCCGCGCTGCTCGCCGCCGTCGCCGTGGGAGGCCAGGCCTCCGAGGACGTGCTGCCCGTGGCGCTGGGGGCCATCGCGCTGGCCGTGGGCGTGTCCCTGCACGCCGCGTGGCGCGAGCACACCGGCCGCCACGTCTACTTCGTGCAGGTCGCGGTGGTGGGCGTCTACGCGCTGGTGCGAGGCCTCTACGCGCAGGGCCTGCGCCCCGAGCACGACGCCCTCTTCGCGCTGTCGCTGGGCTTCATCCTCGTTGGCGTGACGGTGCTGGCGCGCCGCGCGGGCGTGCGCCCCGTGGAGGAGGCGACGCGGCGGTTCGCGGCCCTGCTGCCCGTCGCGGTGGCGTTCATCCTCCCCGCCGATGCCACGGGCGACGCCGCGCTGCTCGCGGGCGGCTCCGGCCTCCTGTACGCGGCGCTGGGCGCGGTGGAGCGCAGCCGCATGTTCGGCGCGTTCGCCGCGGCGGCCTGCAACCTGGCGCTGCTCATCGCCGCGCTCGCGTTCGGCCTGGAGGGGCTGGAGGTGTACCTGGCGCCGCTGGGGCTGCTGCTCCTGATGATGGGACAGCTCTTCACGTCCAGCCTCCCGCACGCGGCGCGCAACGCGGTGCGCATCCTGGGCGGCCTGCTGCTCTACGTCCCCGCGGCGGCGAAGCTGGCGGCCCGGATGGGCGAGTCCGCGGATGGCACGTATGCCATTGTCTTCGGCGCCGTCTGTCTTCTGGGCGTCGCGGTGGGCATGGCCCTGCGCATCCGCGCCTACCTGGCGCTGGGGACGCTGTTCCTGCTCCTGGACGTCGTCGCCAACCTGCTCGACGCGGGCCTGAGGGACCACCGCATCGGCTTCGCGGTGATGACCCTCACCGGGCTCACCATCGTCACCGGGCGCGTGATGGCCACCCTCAAGCGGCAGGAATGGGAGCTGCTCCTGAGCCGGGTACGCGTCCAGCTGCGAGGGTGGGACTGAAGACCCGTCAGGACGGATTCCGTGCATCGATTTTTCGCCCGGGGTCTCATCCGAGGCGATGAACGCGCCCTTCAAAGCCCTGCCGGTGTGCCTGTCCCTGCTCCTGTCCGCGCCCGTGCAGGCCGCGCCGCCCGCCGCCGCCGCGCTCAAGCCCGGGCCCGGCCCCACCCGGTCCATCAGCGGCCCGTCCGACGCCGAGCGCTACGCGCGCCGCTGCCAGTCCCAGACGGCCCAGCGCATCGCCCGGCCCCAGGGCACCATGCTGTGGGGCACCAAGCGCAGCTGGGACCCGGAGAAGCCCACGGACGAGCGCACCAGCGTGCTCGTCTCCGTGGCGCTGGACGCCCCCCGGCAGGCGGAGGACGGGGTGAAGTCCCTGCGCTTCGAGCACGGCCGCCTGTGGGCCGTCCCCGCCCCCGAGGCCGGCGCGACGGCCAGCGACGTGGTGGGCACCGTGCTCCAGGGCACCGCCAGCGACGGCAAGCCCGTGGAGGTGGCCATCTGCGGCGCGGAGCCCGCGGCGGACGACGCCAGCCGCGTCTTCTACCGCATCGAGGCGTGGAACCCGGTGGCGCGCGAGTGGGAGAACCCCTGCGTCGCCCTGGACCGCTCGCCCGCGCCCCGCGCCCTCGCGGTGGGCGGCACGTGGGACGCGACCGGCGCGCACTCGGACGCGGCGGACCGGGTGACCTTCGCGTGTGAGAACGGCGCCATCTCCAAGTGCATCCTCTGGGGCTACGCGCCGTGGGCCTCGCGCGACGGGCAGTCCCTGGCCGGCCTGCACCAGTCCTGCACCCGGCTGGCGCGCGCGGACTACTGCGGCAACGGCAAGAGCCACACGCGCCAGGACACCACCATCGACATCTACGACCGGCTGGGCGTGCTGGAGCGCGCCACCGAGGTGACGCGCGAGTGGGACCCGGCCAGGGGCTCCTTCGAGGCGGCCTGGGCACCGGACGGCGCCACCTGCCTGTCCCGCACCCGCGACGGGCGCGCGCTGGAGGGCATCCTCGAGGAGTGCCCCGGCCGGTTCCAGGCCGCGGACACCGCGAGCGAGGGCACCCACGGCGAGGTGTGCACGGTGCGCCGGGGCGACGTGAAGCCCGGGGCCGCGCTCCTGCGCAACCTGTCCTATGGCGCTCCGAAGGCGGAGCCCGCGCGGGTGCGGTAGCGCTCAGCCTTCCTGGGGGGGCTCGCGCTTCTCATCGAGCAGCTGGCTGAGGGTCAAATCCAGCTGGCTGTCCACGAAGGCGATGAAGCTCTGGAAGTCCTCCGTGGACAGGCCCAGCTGTTCCTGGAGGCGGCGCCGGGTCTCCGTGTAGACCTGCTGCTGCACCCGCTTCAGCCAGCGCGAGATGGTGGACTGGTTGACGCGGAAGAGCGGCGCCATCTCATACGTGGAGAGCCGGTCGGCGAAGTGGAGGCGGAGCAGATGGCGGTCCTCGGCCGACAACGTGGCGGCGGCCTCGCGCACGGCCTGGCGGAAGGCCGCGTGGTGGCGGCGCTTCATCACGTCCAGCTCCGGATCCAACCCCTGCGCGGGCAGCGCCTTGAACAGCTCCTCCGCGTCGTCCTCCGTGGAGGGCTTCTCCTGCCCGCGCAGCTTGTTCGCGATGCGGCTGGCGATGACCACCACCCAGCTCAACAGGCCGCCGCGCCCCGTGTAGTCCGCGATGGCGGGCGCCTGGCCGGCGTTGGCCACCAGCAGCTTCACGCCCACGCGCTGGCGGACCTCGTCGATCATCGCGTCGGGCTGGCGCAGGCTGCGCAGGCGCTCCGGCAGCCGGGCCAGGTAGTGGCGCTCCAGGGCCTCGTGCGCGGCGGCGTGGCCCAGGAGGCACGCGCACGCGAGGTACAGCTCCGGCAGCGACAGGCCGGAGACGAGCGGCGCGATGGGCGCGGTGGGGCTCACCGGGGGAAGCCGCTCCGCGACGTGGGTGACGAAGCGCTCGGCGGGGACGGTGACGCCCGGCCAGCGGGCCTGCGCGTCCTCCCAGGCGCGCTGGAGCAGGGCGTCGAGTGCCGCGAGGTCCTCCGGCGAGGGGGCCACGAAGCGGGTCTTCGTATGCGAGAGGAAGGTCGCGGCCAGTGCGGGCACCTGGGACATGGCAACGCCATACCATGACGCGCTCCGGCCCGCTCTGCACGCGCGCCGCGCGCACGGTGCGGGACGTCCTGTCCGCGTGTGTCATTGAACGCCGCGTGCCACGTGGCTAGCGTCAGGTCTGGACTTAACGTGAGCGCGCTCCCTTCCAGCTGCCTGACCGACGACATCCTGGTCGAGCTCCTCGAGGACCAGCTGACGGACGAGGCCCTGGCCGAGGTGCACCGCCACGCGGCCGGGTGCAACGAGTGCCGAGGCCTCCTGGCCACGCTCACGCCCGGCCTCCAGCGCTCGTCCGTGGAGGAGTGGGAGTCCTCCGGCTCGCGGGTGACGGACAAGCTGCCGCCGCCGGAGCCGGAGCCCTGGACGCCGCCGCAAGCGTTCGACGCGTTCCGCCTGGAGCGCCCGCTGGGCCGGGGCGGGATGGGCATCGTCTACCTGGCGCACGACACGTCGCTGGACCGGCGCGTGGCGGTGAAGTTCATGGCGTCCGCGCAGACGGATGAGCGCTTCCGCGACCTGTTCACCACGGAGGCCCGGGCGCTCGCGCGGCTGCAGCACACGAACATCGTCAGCGTCTTCAGCGTGGGCACGGTGGAGGGCCACCCGTACATCGTCTCCGAGTACGTCATCGGCGAGACGCTCGCGGAGCTGCCCCTGCCGGTGCCGTGGCGCCGGGTGCTGTCGCTGGGCGTGGGCCTGGCGCGCGGGCTGGCGGCGGCGCACAAACAAGGCGTCCTCCACCGCGACCTGAAGCCCTCCAACGCGCTCGTCACGCGCGAGGGCGAGGTGAAGCTGCTCGACTTCGGCCTGGCCGAGCGCTTCGAGGTGGGCGCGGAGCTGGCGTCCGGCTCGCCGCTGCTCGTGGGCACCCTGCCCTACCTGGCGCCGGAGGTGCTGGCCGGCCATCCGGCCTCCGCCCGCAGCGACCTGTACGCCTTGGGCCTCATCCTCCATGAGCTGTGCACGGGCCAGGTGCCCCGCCGCACGTCGCGAAGGCCGGAGGACACGCCGCCCCGCGCCCCGCTGGGCCCGGAGGTGGACCCCGACTTCGCGGCCCTCATCCAGCGCGCGCTCGCGGTGGATCCGCAGGAGCGCATCGGTTCGGCGGAGGCGCTGAGCGAGGCGCTGGAGCAGCTGGAGCGCTCCATCGCGCCCGCGCCGCTGGCGGCCGGCAATCCCTACCGGGGCCTGGCGCCCTTCGCGGCGGAGCACCGGTCGCTCTTCTTCGGACGCGAGGGCGACATCCGCGCGGTGCTGGAGCGCCTGCGCACGCGGCCGCTGGTGCTCGTCGCGGGAGACTCCGGGACGGGCAAGTCGTCGCTGTGCCGCGCGGGGGTGCTGCCCCGGGTGGCGGCCGGAGACCTGGGCGACGGACGGGAGCCGCACGTCGTCACGCTGTGGCCCGGCCACCGCCCGCTCGAGGCGCTGGCCGCCGCGCTGGCGCCGGTGCTGGGGCGCCGGGAGTCGGAGCTCGCCGCCGCGCTCACGGACACGCCCGCGTGGCTGGGCCAGGCGCTGCGCGAGACGCATGGGCGCGGGCGGGGGCTCCTGCTCTTCATCGACCAGCTGGAGGAGCTGCTCACGCTCTCCGACCCCGTGCAGGCCGCGCACGTCACGCGCGTGCTGGGAGAGCTGGCCCTGCCGTCGCCCGGGGTGCACGTGCTGCTGGCCGTGCGCGGCGACTTCCTCACGCGCCTGTGCGCGCTGCCGGGCCTGGGGGAGGAGGCGGAGCGGGCGCTCTACATCCTCCGGCCCCTGTCGCCCGAGGGCGTGCGCGAGGCCATCATCGGCCCGGCGCGGGCGCGGGGCGTGGCCTTCGAGTCGCCGGAGCTGGTGCAGACGCTCACCGACTCCACGGCGCATGGCGTGGGAAGCCTCCCGCTGCTCCAGTTCGCGCTCGCCGAGCTGTGGGAGCGCCGCGACTCCGCGCGGGGCCGCATCACCCGCTCCGCGCTGGAGGCCATGGGCGGCGTGGCCGGTGCGCTGTCGCGGCACGCGGACGGCGTGCTCGCGCGCATGAGCCCGGCGGAAGCCGCGGCGGCGCGGCGGCTGCTGCTCCAGCTGGTGACGGCGGAGGGCACGCGCATCGAGCGGGGCGCGGAGGACCTGGCGGACGCGTCGGATGACGTGTCGCGCGCGGCGCTGCGCATGCTCGTGGAAGGACGGCTGCTGCACACGCGCACGGTGAACGGCCTGCCGCGCTGGGAGATTGCCCACGAATCGCTCATCGCCAGCTGGGGCACGCTGCGCGACTGGCTGGACGACGACATCGGGCACCGCGTGCTGCGCAAGCGCGTGGAGGCGGCCAGCGCGGAGTGGGACCGCCTGCGCCGCGCCAACGAGGCCCTGTGGGGTCAGCGCCAGCTGGATGAAGTGCGGCTGTTGGACCCGGCCACGCTGGGCTCGCGCGAGCAGGCCTTCCTGGGCGCGTCCCACCGGGCCGTGCGGCGCGCGCGTTGGGGGCGGGGGCTCACCGCGCTCGTGCTCGCGCTCGCCGTCCTCGCGTCCTACGGCGGGCTGCGGCTCCAGGCGTACCTGGAGGACTCGCGCTTCATCGCCGCGGAGCTGGGCGCCGCGAAGGAGGCCCTGGGCTCCGGCCGCACCCTGGTCGCCCGGGCGCTCGCGAGCCGCGAGGAGTCGCTGGCGATGTTCGACGGCCGGGCGCCCTCGTCCCTGGGCCCGGAGACGGCGACGGACGCCACGGGCCTGCGCGGCGCCGCGGAGAAGCGCTGGACGGAGACGCTGGCCCTGAGAGATCAGGCGGAGGCCGCCTTCACCCGCGCCAGCCGGAGCCTGGAGCGAGGCCTGGACCGGGACCGCCACCACCCGGAGACGCGCCGGCTCATCGCGGAGGTGCTGTCCGAACGGGTGCTGCTCGCGGAGGCGTTCCACCAGCGCCAGGAGCGCGAGGCCTGGCTGCAACGCCTGGAGCAGGAGGTGGACTCCGCGAAGGAAGGCGCGGCGTCACTGCAGCGCTTCCGCGAGCCCGCGGAGCTGACGTTCGAGAGCACCCCACCCGGCGCCCACGTCTCCATCGCGCGCGTCATCCGGAGCGACGGGCCGTACCGCCGCGAAGCGCTGCCGGACACCGGCACCTCGCGCTTCGTCCTGCCGCAGGGCTCCTACCTGCTCCACGTCACGCAGCCGGGACGGGTGCCCGTGGACGTGCCGGTGTTCCTCACGCACGGCGCGCGCGAAGCCCTGCGCCTCACCCTGCCCACGCAGGTGCCGGAAGGCTACGTCTACATCCCGCAGGGCTGCTTCCTCCTGGGCAGCGCCGAACCGGAGGTGGTGCGCCGCTTCACCTTCAGCCCGCCCATGCACCGCTACTGCCTCACCGGCGGCTACCTGGTGGGCCGCGACGAGGTGACGTTCGGCGACTGGCTGACCTACCTGGACGACCTGCCCCCGGACGCGCCCGCGAGGCGCATCCTTGAGCAGCCGCACTTCGGCGACGGGGGCACCATCACGCTGCGCTGGAAGCAGGGCTCGGGCTGGGTCTTCACCTTCCACCGCACCCGCGAGGAGTTCCGCACCGCGAAGGAGGGCGAGCCCCTGCTCTACGCGGAGCGCACCCGGCACGCGAGCGTGGACTGGAAGCGGCTGCCGCTGTCCGGCGTCTCCGCGCAGGACCTGGAGGGCTACTTCTACTGGCTCCACCGGACGAAGCGGCTGCCCGGCGCGCGCCTGTGCGGCCAGCATGAATGGGAGTACGCGGCCCGGGGCGCGGACGGCCGCCGCTATCCCCACGGCGACCAGCTCCAGCCGGACGACGCCAACATCGACGCGACGTATGACCGGCGGCCGCTGGCCTTCGGACCGGACGCGGTGGGGACGCATCCCGCGTCGGTGAGCCCGTTCGGCCTGCGGGACATGGCGGGCAACGCCTATGAGCTCACGCGCTCCGTGACGCCGGAGTTCGGCAGCGTCGTGCTCCGGGGAGGCTCCTGGTATTACGACTCCTTCGTCGCGGCGAGCGCCGACCTCTCCCCCGGTGACGCCACCGCGCGGGACGTGCGCAGCGGCGTGCGCGTCTGCGCTTCCTTCGACCCGCGCTAGCCGGGCACGTACACGCGGTTCTGGATGCCGTCCTCGGCGACGTGGCGGTCCAGGCGCATCCCCAGCCGCTCCGCCACGCGGATGGACGCGGAGTTGTTCGGGTGGATGATGGCCACCAGCGGCACGTGCGGCAGGTACCGGGCCGCCAGCGACAGGGCGAGCCGGGACGCCTCCGTCGCGAACCCGGAGCCCCACGTCTCGGGCGCGAAGCGGTAGGCCAGGTTGAGCACGCGCTGGCCCTCCAGCTCCTTGTAGCGCAGGCCGCTCAGGCCCACGACGACGCCGGGCGCGTCCAGCCGCTCCACCAGCCAGTAACCCACGCCGTCGCGCGCCCAGTCCTCCAGCCAGAGGCCCAGGATGCGCCGCGCATCGTCGAGCGTCTCCATGTAGCCACGGCGGCTGTAGCGATTGGTCGTTGGATCCGAATGGAGGGTGAAGACCGCGTCCAGATCGCTTTCGTGAACGGCGCGGAGCAGCAGTCTGTCGGTGGTCGTGCGTGCGTAATCCCGGAGCATGCCGGGCAGTCTAGGTGAACCAGGCCCAGTCCAGGTCCTCCAGCGGCGGGAGCCAGCCCCCGCGACGCCGGGTGATGATCTCCTCACGCCAGGTCTCCCGCCCGCCAGGGATGGGCCAGGCGCGCGAGACGGTTCCCTTCGGGTCGGGCGTGAAGCTGTGCACGAGCATGCGGTTGACGCGCTCGACCGTCTGGGGCGTCGCGCCGGCGCGCAGCTGGAACTCCGCGCTGAACAGGGCGCCCTCCTCGCGGACGCTGTTCCTGAGGCGGGGCGGGTCGATGTACGGCCACAGGCCCAGCAGCGGCGGCTCCACGCCTTCGAGCAGCGCCGCGTGCAGCCGGTCATGGCCATCCAGCACCAGCCACTTCGCCAGGATGTCCACGTACAGCAGCAGCACGGGCGGCAGCGTTCCGTCCCGCGCGCGCTTGCGCCAGCTCTTCACCCGCCCGTCCTCGGGTGAAGAGGGCACGCGCAGCGCGAGCGCGGCGCCCGGACGTTGCTCCGGCACCGTCTCCCACCAGTCCTCCTTCCACGCGGTGTGGAACGACGTCACGGCGGACAGCGAGTGCGGCGGCATCGGCGGCTGACCGAAGCCCCACTCCATGGGGGAGACCGGATGCCGCTCCGCCTTCTGGGCGGGGATGGCGCGCACGGGGCGCAGACACCAGTGGCCGGCGTGCAGCACCGGCAGCGGGGCCTCCACGAGCGCGCGCGCCACCCGCCAGTCCCAGGCCTCCCACCAGGCGCCGGTGCCGGGCGCGGCCTCCACGGCCCGGACGTCCGGCGCGGACAGGGGCGGCAGGACCTGGGGAAACAGGGCCGCTCCCCGGAGGAAGAGGGCGCGGTCCCAGTACGCGTCGATGCGGGTCCACAGCAGCGTCTGGCTCCCGCCGCGCAGGCGGATCCGATAGTCCCGCGTCGCGTCCAGGTGCAGGGCGGGACGCCGCGTCCAGCGGCTAGCGGCGGGCACGTGCAGGAGCAGGCCGGGCCCCGGGGTCTCCAGTCCCCAGGACCGCGTGTCGTCCGCGACGATGGAGACTCCTGGATTCATGCGCCGGGAGCGTACTCCGGAGCAGGCCCGTGCCGCCGGCCGCCCGCCAGGCATGCGGCCATGCA
>NZ_RAWL01000232.1:0-13679 GCF_003668885.1 Corallococcus sp. AB049A
CCTCCCGCGCTCGTGCTGCCGCGCCGCGTGCCCTCCGCCTCGCCCGGCCCGGAGGCGGTGACGGCCGCCGCGTCCGCGCTCGCGCTGCTCCAGTCGAAGCTCAAGGGGCCCAGCTGGAAGGTGACGCGGCTGGCGCGCAAGGCCCGCCACGCGCTGCGCGCCCTGGGCGGCGTGGACCCCGCGGCGCACCCGGCCCTGGCCGCGCCCTTCGCCGCGCTGATGGCGCACGTGGTGGGCCCCAAGGCGGAAGGCCGGCTGCCGGTGCGCCACGCGCTGGGGCTTTTGTCCCAGGTGGACGTGGCGGCCTTCCAGCGCGCGGCGGAGATGTGGAAGGCCGCGCCCGCCGGCTCCGTGCCCGCGGGCCTGGCCGCCGCGAAGACGCTCAACGACCCGGAGCTGGCGCTGCGCGTGACGGCGCTCCTCGCGGAACGCCCGGACCTGCGCGACGGCTCCGAGGACGCGTGGACGAAGCGCTGGGCCGCGCTCAAGCCGCACGTGGAGGCCCACCTGTCCGGCGTGGGCCAGTCACTCGCCGCCTTCGTGGGCGGCGTGGACGCGGGCTCGGACGCGCACCTGTCGAAGCGGCTCTCCCGGCTGGGAGCGTGACGCTTCGGGCCCGTGCGCCGCGTCCGGGCCTACGGTGCGCCTTCCGCCGCGCTGCCGTTGTCGGACGCGGCGGGCTTCTTCTGGAGGGATTCGGCCGTGGGCTGACGGTCCACCTCCTCCGGCGGGTAGGCCAGCGCCGCGCCCAGGTACTTCTTCGCCTGCACGCGCCGGCGCTCCGCCTTCGACAGCCCCTCCGGGCTGAGCAGCGTGGCCTCCGCCTCGCCGGCCTTCTCCACGACGTGGCCGTCGCAGAAGAACCACTCGGTGCGCTTTCCCTCCGGCGACTCGCGCGCGAAGTAGAGGTCCGGCTGGCCCACCTTCGAGGGCTTCGGGCACCAGGTCTCCTTCGCCTTCGCCTCGCGCTCCGCGCCCTGCTCGCGCCACTGCTTCTGGGCCTCGCGCAGCGCCGCGGCCGCCTGGATTTCAGGCCCCAGCGCCATCCGCTCCCGCGCCTCCGAAAGCAGCGTCGCGCCGCGCTGGGCCAGGTCCGGGAACGCGCCCGCGCGCCGGAAGTCGCAGGCCTTCAGCGCCTGGAGGTTGGACTCGTGCACCTTCAGCACCGGGGGCAGTGTGCGCAGCCCCTCCTCCAGCAGCGCCAGCTGCTTCGCGTGCTCCAGCCCGTCCGGGTCCAGGGCCTGCTCCGTCTCCTTGATGAAGCGCGCCAGCAGGCCGTTCACCGCGGTCAGCTCGTCCTGGAACCAGCGCGGCTCCGAGTCGCAGGGGCTCGCCTTCGCCCCCGTGTAATCCCGATACTCCGCCCGGGACATGCCCAGCGCGTAGTGCTGGACCGGAGGCGCCTGCTTCGCCGCGCAGCCTCCGAACACCGCTCCCAGTCCCAGGAGCGCGATGCTTCGTGCCAGTGTCATCATCCGGTCCATTCTGCCAGTCCTATGGGCCCCTACAAACCCGCGAAAAGCTCCCTGGACGGGGAGCGGCCGGGGGACATGCCGTGAGTGACAGGGTTGTGACAAAAGCACGGGCGGGCTTTCGGGGACCGCGACCCGGGGTACGAGGGGGAGCATGAAGCCCCGGATTCTCCTCATCATTGGCGTGCTGGCCGCCCTGCTGGGGGTGTTCTACCTCCTGGCGGCCCCGGAGGCGCCCCGCACCCAGACGCCCGAGTCCGTGTCCGCGCCGCTGCCTTCGCGCAAGCGCGTGACGGACATCACGTTCCTCTACAGCACGGAGAAGCGGGCGTGGGTAGAGGCGGCGCTCGCGGACTTCGAAAAGACGCATCCCCGGGTGCGGGTGACGCTGGTGGGGCAGGGCTCGCTGGAGGCGGCGCAGGCCATCCTGGAGGGGCGGGAGAAGCCCACGGTGTGGAGTCCGGCGGACAGCGCGGAGCTGCGCATGCTGGCGGCGGACTGGGCGACGGACCCCTCGCACGGGCCGCTGTTCGCCACGCAGGGGGACGCCGCGCCGCACCCGCTGGTGATTACACCGCTGGTGTTCGTGGGCTGGCAGGACCGGATGGACGTGCTGCGCAAGGCGGGCGGAGGCGCGGCCCTGTCGTGGAAGACGCTCCAGCGCGCGGTGGCCAGCGACCGGGGCTGGCCCGCGGTGGGCGGCCCGCCGGAGTGGGGCTTCGTGAAGCTGGGCCACACGGACCCCACGAAGTCCAACTCCGGCCTGCAGGCGCTCCTGTCCGCGACGCTGGAGTACCTGGGCCGGCGCGAAGGCGTGAAGCAGGGGGACCTGTTGGATCCGGGCTATCAGGCGTGGCTTCAGGGGCTGGAGCGGGGCGTGACGCGCTTCGAGCCGTCCACGGGCACGTTCATGACGGACCTGGTGCGCTACGGGCCATCCCGCTACGACCTGGCGCTGGTGTACGAAAGCCTGGCCATCGCGCACCTGGGCCACGCTCAGGGCCGGTGGGGGCAGCTGCGGGTGGACTATCCTCCGGTGACGCTGTGGAGCGACCATCCGGCGGCGGTGCTCCAGGCGGACTGGGTGACGCCCGAGCAGCGCGAGGCGGCGCTGGAGTGGGTGACCTTCCTGCGCAGCCCGGAGGTGCAGGCCCGGGCGCTGGCGTTCGGCTTCCGGCCGGCGGATCCGTCCGTGCCGCTGAAGACGCAGGACGCGGACAACCCCTTCACGCGGCTGGCGGCGCAGGGCATCCGCGTGGACGTGCCGCCCGCGGCGGACGTGCCGGACGCGTCCGTGCTGCGCACGCTGTTGAACCTGTGGTCGCGCATGGGTGTGGGGCGCTGAGGCGCGCGTGGTAGCTTCCCCTCGCGGGCGCCGGCCGGGTCGCCCTTGAGAAGTCGAGGGGGAAGTCCAGATGACACGTCGTGGGAAGGGGTGGCTCGCGCATCGCGCGTGGGCCCTGGGATTGCTGCTGGTGTTGGGGCTGGGCGCGTCGTGTGACACGAAGCCCGGACCGCCTCCGGTCATCGAGTCGCCTCCGGACATCAAGCCGCCTCCGGACATCGAGCCGCCTCCGGACATCGAGCCGCCTCCGGACATCGAGCCGCCTCCCCCGGTACCGGACGATGGACTGCCACGGCCCCAGGTGCTGGCGGAAGGCGCGCGGCTGCTGGAGGTGGATGCGCGGCAGCGCTTCATGCTGTTCGTCCGGGACGGGGGCACGTACGCGCAGGCCCTGCCGGACGGAGTGCCGGTGCGCATCTGCGGCGAGGCCGAGTCGGTCTCCGTCTCGGATGACGGCGACAAGGTCCTGCTCTGGAGCCCGCAGGGGCAGGACGTGTCCACGCGGTCGTTCTGGCTGTGGAGGCAGGGGACGCCCGCCGCCATCCTCCTCACCTCCCGGCTCTGGGGCGGCTGGGAGTTCGACCCGCCCATGTCCTACGTCGCCTACGCGGACTTCGAGGGCTACGGGAAGTCGTCGCCCCTGCGCATCGTGCGAACGGCCTCCTGCACCCCGGAGGCGTGTCCGGTCTGGGAGCCGTTCCCGCGCATCGCGCGCGCCAGCCCTTCCGAGGAACCATCGCCCCAGATGCTCCTGTGGCAGGACGGGCACATCGTCTCGCTCGACGTGATGTCCGGCGCCCTCACGGACCTGGGCCCGAGCGTGATGGGCCCGCTGCGCTCCGGGAACCGTGCCTGGTACGGCCTCTTCGACGCGGAGAACCACCTCCAGGTGTTCGACACGGCCACGCGGACGCTCCAGTGGGAGCACGTCTGGCGGGATGAAGCCACCCGCGCGAAATGGCACGTCTCCAACGCCTTCTTCACGTCCGCGGGCAGCGTCGTCCTCAACATCCGCTCGAACGCCGACGTGGTTCCTCCGAACCAGAGCGACACCGTCGTCTGCGACGCGGCGGGCTGCCGGGACACCCAGGGCGGCACCTGCTCGCCCGCGTCGTCCGACCCGGAGGTGCTGGGCTGCCTCATCGACCTCTGCCCGGGGCGCGACTGCTGGATATATGAGTATTCCTATCTCGATGCAGCCGGGCGGACGCTCGTCTATCTCGACAGGGACGCGAGTGTCTCCGCGGGGCCCATCTTCAGCCCGGCGCAGGACCAGGTCTGGATGGAGGGCTCGCCGAAAAGCACCCTCAAGTGGAAGGATGCCACGGGGACGCGTCAGACCGCAGTGGAGGGGTTCGTGGAAGGACTCCTGTTCCTCTTCACGCCCGCGCCCCACCAGCTGGTGTTCACCCGGGCGCTGCCCGACGGAAGGGGCGGGACGGATTTCCGCCTGTCCCGCTGGGATGGCCAGACCGTGTCCGACGTGGTCCGGCTGGGAGGCTCTCCTGCCTGGGCTCGCTCCTCGTTCAAGGTGCGTGACAACCCGCGCATGCTCTACGTGACCCTGGGCGGAGAGAAGGGGCCCTTCACCATCGTCCAGGTCCCGCTCCCCTAGTCGAGCGGACCTGCGCGACGCGACGATTCTCCAGCACTTCGAACCCTGAGGCCGGCCATCTCCGTGCCAGGAAATCAGGCTGCCGCCGTATCACTCCCATGACATCCATGACGGGGAGGCAGCGCATGCCGTTGCTTGGAAGCCGTTCGTTCGCGGGACGCGCACTGCGGGTCCTGGGGCTCGTGCTGCTCGGGGTGGGGTTGAGCCACTGCAAGGGGGATCCCGACGGAGTGGATGCGGGCGTCGACGCCAGCGTGGATGTCGGCGAAACACCGGACGCGGGATGGGACGCGGGGCCTCGGGTCCAGACGTTGATGCAGGACGTGAACCTGCTGGACGTGGATGCCCAGCAGCGGTGGCTCGCCGCGGCACAGCGGGATGACGGGGGGACGGTAGCCCAGGACCTCGCGACTGGAGAGACCCGGCGCATCGCCCCCGCTGCCGATCGCGGAGCCTTCTCGAGTGATGGCCGCGTCCTGGTCCTCACCCGTTCCCCGGGAGGGGGCAACACCGCCTGGCTGTGGCGGGCGGGGGACGCGGAAGCCTCCGTGATGGGCACGCAAATCTTGAGCAACGTGGTGCTCAAGGAGGGCGCCACCCCCTATGCCGCCTTCCTCGAAGGGACCGCCACGGGGGGCTCGGAGCTGCGCAGGGTGTTCCCCCAGGCGTGCGATGGGGGGACGTGCCAGGTCGAGACGTTGGCCCAGGTCGAGGCGGAGTGGGCAGAACCCGCGGGCATCTCCGTGGGGGAGCGCTTCCTGTGGCTGCGGGGCACGCGCGCCACCTGGGCCTTCGATACGGAGCTGGGAACGCTCACGGAGATCGAAAGAGGCTTCAACAACCTGGTGCGCGTCTCCCAGAGCGGCAATCGTTTCGCGCGGCTCACTTCCGAGCGACACCTCCTGATGTACGAGACCCGGACGCAGGCCCTGCTCTGGGAAGTGGTCGTCCCACCGAGCGATAAGGAGCTCCGGGAGGTCTCCTTCCTCGACGAGGACACCGTCATCGTCGGCAGGGCCAATGACTTGGGGACGCACCCTCGCGAGAACTCCGTTGCGTGTACCTCACGGGGGTGTGAATCGCTTGGCGACACGCTCTGCCGTTCCCGGAGCATGGGTGGCGCGACGGTGCTCTTCTGCTCGGCCACGGTTTGCTCCGGTGTCACCCCTTGCGAGCGGAGTTACGACTTGATGCGCAGCCCCGGGGTGACGCTCTCCCATCTGGAGGGAGCCATCGACCTTGAGCCCACCCTGAGCGATGACCTGTCGACGGCGGCGTGGATGACCTACGAAGTGAGCAACCCGGCGGGGAGCCGGACCCTGATCCGCGAACGGGGGATGACCTCGCAGTGGCTCGCCTTCCCACGGAAGATCGACATGACGGTCTTCTCCTTCGTGCCGGGGCAGCAGCGGTTCGTCTTCGTCAATCCGAAGCAGGATGCGAACGGCGGTGTGGAGAACGTGCTCTCGCTCTGGGACGAGGCGGGCGTGGAGGAGGTCGGCGTCGTCGAAGGCACGCCCGTCCACCCCCTCTTCCGGACGTCGCCGCCCGCGCTCTATCTGAACGCGTCGCAGCCGGCGTCGGATGGCGGTGCCGACGTGAGGATCCTCCAGCGCTTCGCGCTCTGAGTCCAGGCGCGCTCCGTGGCGCTCTTCGTGGAGGCGGACGCCGAACGTCCGGCTCCCATCAACCCCGCGCCTACCGCACGTGCGCCAGGAACTCGGAGACGCGCAGCGCCCACGCCTCCGCGGAGTCCAGCTCCGAGCGCGCATCGGCGTAGCGGTCGAACGACGCCTCCGAACCGTCGCGCGCGAAGAGGGCCGCGTTGAAGTCCTTCTGCGCCGTGGTGAGCCACTGGCTCGCGCGCATGCGCAACCAGCCCGCGACCTGCGGCGTGGGCTCGACCTGATTCAAATCCAACGAAGTGGGGTGGAAGTCCACAGCCTCTCCATCCTTCTCAAACTCTGGCGTTCCGTGCATGGACCGGATGGTTGCCACGCCCCCGGGGATGAGCACCCGACCCGGATGGACGAGACAAATGTCGGTTCCGCACAGTTGCCAGTGCTGAAATCTTCGCTGGAGGACGGAACGTCAGACTGGCGGGCTGCGTCAGATGACGCCATCCCACCCGGTGTCATGGCGCCGGAAGGCGTCGCGGATGGCGTGCACGGTGGGCTCGGGGAGGGGCCCCTGCTCCAGGGTGCGAGCGTTGGCGCGCAGGTTGTCCAGCCGCGTGGTGCCCACGATGCAGGTGGCCACGCCCGGCGCGAACGCGGTGAAGCGCAGCGCCAGCTCCGGCCAGTCCAGGCCGTCCGTCTGGAGGGCCATGCGCTGCATGCGGTCCCAGTACTCGCCCACGTCGTGCGCGAGGGGACGTCCCGGGAAGCGCCAGGGCGCGTTGGCCAGGGGCCGCTTGGCGATGACGCCCACGCCGCGCTCCTGGGCCCTGGCCACGCCGTGGTCCAGCGAGCGCTGGTCGAAGAGGTTCACGGACGTCTGCACCACGGCGAACGCGCCCGTCTCCAGCGCGGCGTCCAGCCCGGCGTTGTCACCCGAGTACGCGGCCGCGCGCACCTTGCCCGCCTCCACCGCGCGGGTGAGCGCTTCAATGAGCCCCGGCCGGTGCAGCACGTCCGGCGGACACGAGTGGAAGTGCAGCACGTCCAGCACGTCCGTGCGCAGGCGCTGGAGGGCCAGGTCCACGCCGCGCGTGATGCACTCGGGCGTCCAGTCCTCCACGCCGGGCACGCCGTAGCCGCACTTGGTGGACAGCACGAACTCACGGCGGCGCGCGCCGAGGAACCGGCCAATGCGCTCCTCGGACACGCCGTAGCTGGGCGCGGTGTCGATGAGGGTGATGCCCGCGTCCAGCACGCCGTTCAGCAGCGCCTCCGCGTCGCGGTCGCTCAGCGCCTCATTGCCCACGGGCCCCGCGCCGAAGCCGAGCGCGGACACCGTGAGGCCACTCTTGCCCAGGGGACGTTGAATCATCGGGTGGGGCCCTCGCCACGCGCCGCCAGGTCGATGAAGCCGCGGATCCAGATGAGGTTCACCGCGTCGCACGCGTCCTGCGTCGTGGGCGTGGTGGTCTCCAGCGCGGCGGCGTACGGCACGCCCTGGCGCATGTACCAGTCGGTGACGCTGCCGTCGTGGAAGAAGATGAGGCCGTGCTCGTCCGCGTAGGCGTTGTCGTCCACCTTGCGGCCCTTCACCACGGTGGCATGCGCGGCGGCGGCCTCCTGCAGCGGGCGATAGGCGGCCTTGTCCCCGAAGACGTACGCGTACGTGGCCACACCGCCCAGGTAGTTGTCCTGATGGATGTCGAGCGCCGCGTCCGGAGCCGGGAAGCGCGCCAGGTCCGTGCGCACCGCGCGCGTCTCCTTGGGGCCGCCGTCATACAGGGCCCAGCGGAGGATGGACGGGTCGCCCACGAGCTCACCGCGCCACTCACCGGGGGCGACCTCGTAGCGCATGAAGTCGTTGTTGGGCTTCTCGCCGCTGCGGTTGTAGCGGGTGCCGTCCTCGAAGCCGGAGGGGTTGATGCAGGGGTAGACGCGCAGGCCCACGCCCCTGGACTTCGCGTACGCGACGATGTCCGGCAGGTGCTTCGCGAGCGTCAGGGGCCCGGCGGGCTCCTCCCCATGGAAGCCGGACGTGATGACGAGCCAGCGGTCGCCCGGGACGATGAGGCGGAAGAGGGGATAGTCGCGCCCCCCTTCGTGTACCTGGCCGTATTCGGAGAGCTCACCCAGGGAAGCGTGGGAGCGGATGCGTCGAGCGTAGTCGGTGTAATCCACCGACCGACAATAACCGCGCGCGTCATCCCTGCCCACGAAGGTTCACGGCGCTACACGGAATGTGTCATTCGCCGCGCACCGTGGGAGGGCGTTACTTTGCGCCGGTGTGCTCGCGGAAGTCGCTGGCGAGCGTCTGGCGCTGGGCGGGCGTGAGCGTGCGGTGGACCTCGAGCACGGCATCCACGGCCTTGTGGGCGAAGGCGCGCGCGGCGTCGATGCGCGCATCCACCAGGGAGTGGAGCTTCGCCGCGTCGGGCGTGTCGGACGTCAGCTGCGTGACGGCCTCGGCGCGGGCGGCCTGCTGGCCCTCCATGAGGGACTGGCCTTCGTTGAGCAGGCGGTCCTTCACGGCGTGGATGGACGAGCGCTGGGCCTCGGTGGCGTTGAGGTCATCCAGCTTGTCGTCCAGCTTCCAGGTGACCATCTGATGGATGCGCTCCGGGTCGGGCGTGCCGCGGTGATGGCGGCCCCAGCCGAAACCGGTGAGCAGGGTGACGGCGACGACGGCGGTACCGGCGATGGCGAGCGTCTTCTTCATGGCGTGTGACTCCAGAGTCGTGGGGGTGTCGTTTCCCGCTGTTTGACTGGAGCCAAGATGGACGCCGCCGGTTACGTGGGTTTGAGCACGCGGTGAAGAAGTGTGAAGGCGGCTCAGCGGCCATCCCAGAACGCCATGTCGCCGTACTCCCAATCCCAGGGAACGCTTGCTTCGCCCAGGACGAAGCGAACCAGGTGCGGATACGCGGGTTCCGCGCGGACGTCGTTGCTCAGGATGAGCACGCAGCGGCGTCCGCGCGGCAGGCACACGAGGGTGTTGCCGGTGCTGTCATTGTGCCCGTTCTTGAAGAACCCGCGTCCCTGGGGTCCGTCGAACACGACCACGCCCAATCCCGCGGCCAGGTCCTTGCGCCGGGCCTCCGGAGGCAGTTCGTCCTGGAGGGTAGGGAACTGGCTCTGGGTGGTGATGGGCAGCTGCGGTGAGGTCATCCGGGCGAAGGCCTCCGGAGACAGGCCGTCACCGCGCACCAGCGCGGCGGCGAAGCGAGACAGGTCGTCGAGCGTCGTGTCCATGGAGCCGGCCGCGCGCACCCGGCTGCGTTCGTCGTGCGGCTCCACGCCGCCGTCGAGCTTCCAGCCGTCAGCCAGGTTGTTCGCGAAGTCCGGCCGCCACGTCATGCTGGTGGTGCGCATGCCGAAGCGGTCGAACACGCGGCGTTGCATCTCCGCGCCCACGTCCAGTCCAAGCCCGCGTTCAATCACGAACTGCATCAGGATGATGCCATCGCCGGAGTAGGCGAAGCGGCTGCCAGGAGCGAAGTGAATGCGCAGCCGTTCGTCGGGCTCAAGGAACCCGAAGTTGGCGAAGCCCGCGCTGTGGGTGAGCAGGACACGAGGCGTGATGTCCCGCCAGCGTTCATCCCCGGCCAGGTGGGACCACGTCGAATAACGGTCCTCGTCCGGGTACTCCGGCAGCGGCTTGTCCAGGTACTTCGAGATGGACGTGTCCAGGTCGATGCGCTTCTCGTCCGCGAGCTGCATCACGACGTAAGCGAAGACGGTCTTGGTGATGGACGCGCCATACATCACCGTGTCCGTGCGCAGCGGTTCGCCCTGAGCGTTGCGTGCGCCATAGGCCCGGGTCGTGACGACACGTCCGTCGTCGATGACCGCGATGGCCAGTCCCTTCGCGCCCGTGGCGGCCATCGCGCGAGCCGCCTCCGCATCCAGCGCGGCCATGCTGGGAACGGGCGGCGATTCACGGTGAGCAGAAGTCGTGGCACAGCCGCCGGCAAAAAACACACTCAAGCTCCAGGCGTACATCCGCTTCATCAATCAGTCTCTCATTGGCTGCGAATCTGACTGTAGCTGTTTCGACGGCCACTTTTTCGTCTCGTGCATTCGAGTGGTCGCTTTTCCAGACCAGGGTGTTCGATTGCTGCGGCGCCGACAGCAGCAACGATTGCACTTGCTACTATTGGGTCGGCCATCATTCTCAGCCGTCGCTCTCTCCATCAATAGGCACACGAATTCGGTCGGTTGCGACGACGACGCCATTCTTGACGGCAGCACACTCCACAATGTGGTCTCCATAAAAGTTAGTAGTTTCGGTCCTCTCCCGATGGCCTGCGTCCTCTACAATCTGTCCTCGAATATTGTTCCGCCGAATCGCCTCGGCCCCTCTATTGAGAACTTTCCAGTAAAGATCGAAGGGTTCCGGAATATCGTGCGCAGCTACGAAGAACCTGAGTGAGCGTTTGCGCCGGAGCCGCAGCCCCCTTGCGATCCGTTCGCTGAGTAGGTACTCGCGAAAGCCGTTTTGAGATACCTCGCATTCGAGTCGAATATTATATCGGACGTCGTAGCGAAAACGGTTCTCGAAGAACTCTTCAGTATTGCTCGCAGAATAGGAACCCTCAACGAGAGTTGACTTCTTGAGTTCTGCGGTGTCAGTCGGAAACGGGCGACCGTAGATTTTCCGCCACTTTGCGTTTTGGGTAGGGCGCCCCTCTGCTTCGATTGCCTTCAGGCACAGTTCGTATGCCTTTTTCGCCTTTTTCTGAAACTTGCTCTTGACCCTTACGCGCTGGCCGCTACCAAGTGCCGCAAAATATTCTTGTTCGGGTAGTGCAGCAAGGTAGGAGAAGAAGTCGCGACTCATCCAGTCGAAGTATAGAAAGCTCTTTTCGTCGTAGTCTTTTGTTGATTCAAGAAAATTGTGTGCGAGAGTGTCTATTAAAAGGCCGCCAATGCCGACGCCATGTTTGTTTTTCCATGCCCGAGTCATTTTGGCGAGACGCCTAAGGTTTCCGTTCTTTCGTTCGTCGACCTCGGACATTGCATCGATTTCTTCGCGTGGCTTGGTGATCTTCCAGTTTCCGCCATTATAGGTGTCCGGGTACTTGAAACTGCCATCATCTGTCTCAAAGACAGGCTGAACTTCGACGTGAAAATTCTGATAGAGCACGCGAACAACGAGTCGATCGACGAAAATATCCGTCTTTGGGTATCGCGCCTTGATTGCGTTGCTTGCAGTGTCGAGTAGTTTGTACTGCCCCCCATCTCCACAGTAGTCGTCCCAGGCAGTGCTCGGCATGATGTATAGCATGTCGAGATCGGAGATTTCTTTGATTGCAGATGATCTGCCGTATGAACCGACCTGTAGTCTGTTGTCTGTTTTTGATTCAGTGTCACGAAACTCTTTGTTCAGTGCCGCCGTTATCTCGCCGTATCGCATCGAGATCGTCTCGGCGTTGTCGATCTGGAGGTTGGACAGAAATTCGCTGAAAATTTCACCAAGTCCCACCATTGCCTCCTTGGATGTTCTGCGTCCCGAAAACACATTCAGTGTGCTTGCTAGTAAGGTTCATTGTTTCCGCTCTTAGCTCTAAGCATCCAGGCGACTCGTCCTCGTGAGTCGCTAAGCGGCCTGGTGCGATTTACTCACCGTATCGTGCGAGTTGGCGAATATGTATCCCCCATTTTAGGTAGATCTCTGGCGCGGAAGCTATCCGAGAGTTCCCGGTTTGCGCTTCGCTTTCAGGTGGGGTTGACGTAAATATCGGGCTTGCGCTTTATTGGGTAGGAATGTTGCTGCGTTTGGCTCTGGATTTTGATGAAGATGCTCTCTGGTCTTAATGCCGACGATAATGGGACGATGTGTATTTGCGTGAGGTGGTAAGGTCCTGTGGGTTGACTCTATATTTTTGATGCGAAAGATCGTATTGTGGCAGTGGCGGGTTGAGTTGCTGGCTTGCGGAATTCCCCTGCCGCAGACTGATTGGTCTCTGTTGATGCTGGATGGTGCAGCGTTTTGGTGCTTAAAATCTATGACGATGACAAGCTCGCCACAGAATTCATCTGCTAGTGCAGCGCTCCTTGATGTTGTGCGCGACGAGTTTGGCCGCGCAGCCTATAGCCACAAGACACATCAGAAGATGATTGATGGTTTGAACCGGTCGGCGCTCCTTGATAAACGCTTGGCGGCGCTCCTTACGGCAGCGACTGCTGGCAACACCATCGGTGTCCTCGTAACCGAAGCTCGATGGGCAGAGGTTTCCGCAGTTATTCTCTCCGCTGTTGCGCTGATGCTCACTATTTATGGGGCAAGCCGAAACAGAGAACGACTAGCCGATCAGCACCGACAGACTGCTAATGGACTATGGTTGCTTCGGGAGAGATATATTCATCTTATCGGAGACCTCCGTGCGGGCGTCATCACCGAGGATGAGGGACGTCGGTTGCGTGACGAACTTACTCATCAGGCGTCTCAGATTTACGCGTCGGCACCTGACACCAATGCCAATGCGTATGAAGCGGCACAGAAGGCGCTTAAGGTCGATGAGGAACTCACCTTCTCTGCGAAGGAGATTGACCTGTTACTGCCGCCCGCCCTTCGAAGTGCGCCGCTTTCGCCCACAGCCAGCCAACCAAATAAGATTCCGTAAAGTCACCGCTTGGTGGCGGTTGGTGGTTTTTGGTGGGCGTGTGAGCATGTGTGGTTGTGTTGTGCGATTGGTTGAGCGTAGGCGTTTGCGCTGAAAATGGCGGCATTCACGGTGCGCACCGGGTCGATTTAGAGCCGCATATGGCGACACTACAAGCGGAGACGCGACCGTCACCTCGTCCAAATGTGATTGTCGTGGCACAGGGTTTTGATCCCCGACAACTTGAAGTTCTCGGTGATGGGAGCAGTTTTCTCTCTCCCGACCCAGGACGGTAGCATCGGCCGCAATGGATTCCCCTTCCGAGCCAGCCGCCGCCGTCACTTCGCCTGTCCCTACGTCACCGCGTCCGCGCGTGTGGACGGTGTTCGTGGCGTTCCTGTTGCTGCTAACAGGGCTCCTCGTGGTGAGCGTCACGGTGGCCAGCATCGCGATGGCGGTGGAGATCGCCCGCACGGGAGTGGACCCTCGGGACAGCAAGGCCGTCCTGGCGCTGACGGAGCAGCTCAAGACGATGTCCTGGCTCCAGGTGGCCGGAGTCATCACGTCCCGCCTCCTGGGGATGGCCGCCGCGCTTCTGGGCGGGTTCCTGTCCCCGAAGCCCTTGAAGGAACGGCTGCGGCTGGGGCCTGCCACACCGTTCCCCGTGTGGGCCTGGGGGACCGCGCTGGTGGGTTGCTTCACGATGGGGCAGGCTATGGAGAGCCTGTCCGTCCTCACGAGTGTCTGGGGTTATACGGCGTCACTGAAGGAGCTGCAGGCAGTGAGCCAGGGGGCGCTCTCGACCTTCGCGCTGTAGCTGTTCTCTGGCACGCTGGTTGCGGACACGGCGGAGGAACTCTTCTTCCGAGGCTATGTGCAGACGCGCCTCGTGCAGCGCTGCGGAACCTGTCAACGTGAGTGAGACAGCGAGTTCGTGAGATTACTGCGCAACCTCCAGTGAGTTGGCCAACCGGGCGGGGTTGTTGATCCAGACGGCACTCGGCAGCGTCTGCGGCTTGGGTGGGC
>NZ_RAWL01000233.1:0-13656 GCF_003668885.1 Corallococcus sp. AB049A
ACAGGCACGGGCGTGCCGTCCGGCAGCGCGGCCTCCACCGGTTCGGAAGGCAGCGCGGGCAGGCGGATGATGAACGTGGTGCCTTCGCCCGCCTTGCTCTGCACGCTGATGCTGCCGCCGTGGTTCTTCACGATGCGCTGGCAGATGGCGAGCCCCAGCCCCGTGCCCTTCTGCTTCGTCGTGAAGAAGGGCACGAAGATGTGCGGCTGCTGATCCGCCGGGATGCCCGGGCCCGTGTCGGAGACGCGCACCTCCACGAACTCGCCGCCCGCGCTGCGCAGGTCGCCGAAGCGCTCTGGCTTCTCCGTGCGCACCGTGATGCGGCCCGGCTGCGGCCCCAGCGCCTGCACCGCGTTCTGCACCAGGTTGATCAACACCTGCTTGAGCTGCTCCGCGTCACCCTCCGAGCGCGGCAGGCGCAGATCCAGCTCCACCGCCAGCTCCACCGTGGCCGGCATGTCGTTCTGGATGAGCCGCATCGTGCGCGTCACCACCTCGTTGAGGTCGGTGGGCCCGAAGTTCTGCTTCAGCGGCCGCGAGTAATCCAGGAACGCCGTCACCACGCCGTTGAGCCGGTTGACCTCCTCCACGATGACGTCCAGGAACTCGCCGTCCTCGCCCGGCAGCTTCTTGGGGTCCAGGCACTGCGCCGCGCCCTTGATGGCGCCCAGCGGGTTGCGGATCTCGTGCGCCAGGCCCGCCGCCATCTCACCCAGCGCGGCCAGGCGGTCCCGCTCGCGGATCTTCTCGTACAGCTTGGAGTTCTCCAGCACCGTCGCCATCCGCTCGGAGACCTCCAGGATGAGCGCGATTTCATCCGACGCGTACGCCTCCGGCACCCGTTCGTCCCACAGGTTCAGGAAGCCGATGACGCGGTCGTTGCCCATCAGCGGCACGCTGATGCCGGCCTTCATCTGGAGCAGCGCCGCGCGCGTGTCGTTGAGCCGCTTCAGTTCGTCGCGGAAGCGCTTGCCCTCCACCGCCTGCACCCGCATCACGGAGATGCGCCGCTCGATGTTCTCCAGCAGCACCGCCTTCTGCCCGCTGGCCACCGCGAAGAGCACGCCGCGCGCGGCCGCCGTGTCCAGCAGCGCCACCGGCAGCGGCCCTCGCGAATCCAGCAGCCGGTACCCGGGCCGGTCCTCCGCCATCAGGTACACCGACGCGTGCGTCACGCGCCCCGTCTCGTGGAGCGCGTCCAGCACCACGCGCGCCAGCTCTGAAATCTCGATGACGGACGCCATGCGCACGCGCAGGGTGCTCAGCGTACCCAGCAGCGCGAAGCGCTCGCGGAAGAAGATGCGCACCACCATCTCCTCCACCTTGGTGCGCAGCGGATCCAACAGGATGAGGATGACGAACGCGGCCACCACCGTGTTGAAGACGAAGAGCGACGTGTTCTCGTCCACCCACGCCGTCAGCACCGTGAACACCGACGCCAGGATGATGGCCAGCACCGTCTGCGAGGCGATCTTCCCCAGCAGCTCGTGCAGGTCCATCAGCCGCAGCCGCAACAGCGTCTGGGCGAGGAAGAACAGGTAGAGCGTCGCGAAGACGGGGCCCAGCGTGGGGAACGGGATGTCGTTGCGCGACAGGAAGTCCAACCCGTTGAACAGCACCGCCGCGCCCGCGCCAATGGCCAGGTACGCCAGCCGGAACTGCTCGATGCGCGACTCCGTCGTGCGCACCCGGTGCACCAGCAAGGACACGGAAGTGAACAGCGTGCCCAGCACCCAGGCACCCAGCGCCAACCGGGCCCATGGTTTGTCCGCCAACGGTGTAACGGCGACCGTCAGCCCCAGCACGCCGGACAGGAGGGCGAGCCGCCGGCCGACCTGATGGGCGCTTTTGCTGACCCCCAGGAATTCGAGGAAGAAGGCGACCGCCGCCCCGGGTACCAGGGAGACGACGAGCACCGTCGCCCCGAGCGCGATGCGCGACACCCAGCGGTAGTCCTGGGCGGGGAAGATGCTGTGGAAGAAGAGGCTGAGGTAGTACCCGGCGACCGTCAGCGTGAAGACGGAGTAGAGCGTCAGGACCCGGGGGCGTTGGGGGCGCAACAACATGGACACGCCCAGCGCCAGACCGATGATGGAAGCGAGTAGAGCGCTCTGGGTGCGGATATCCATGTGCAGGCGGACAGTCTAACCTCTGTCAGGGGCTGGAAATTTTCCAACCATCCCCAGTTGTCCTCGGGCGTGCCCGAGCGCATCACCCAGGGTCCCCGAGGCCCCCGCGAATGAAAGTGTCCCTCCAGCATCTAGCCCTCCTCGCCTCCGCGGCGCTGCTGACCGCGCAGGCTCCCGCCCCCGCTGACTCCAGCACGGCTCCCGCTCCCGCTCCGGCGGCACCGGCCGCCGCTCCGGCCCCTGATGGCGACACGGATCAGGCCCCCACGACGCGCACGGACAACGCGCCGTCGGAGGCGCAGCTGACGCCGCCGCCGGACGCGGACAAGGCGCCGTTGCCGGTGGGCTACGTGCAGGTGTTCAACCCGGCCTTCCCGGGCATCGTGCCGCCCACGCCGGTGGTGCACCGAGGGCGCCGCTACGGGCTGGAGGACCTGACGCCGTACTTCGCGGACGGCAAGAAGCGGGACGCGAAGGACGCGTTCGACAAGGGCCAGTACACCCAGGCGCGCGCGCTGCTGGAGGGTGAAGGGGACAGCCCGCCGGTGCGCTACCTGCGCGCGCTGTCGGCGGTGCGGGCCGGGGACGACAAGGCGGCGGCCACGGAGATGGCGGCGCTGGCCAACGACTACCCGGCGCTGAAGGACCGCTGCCTCACGCACGCGGGCGTGGCGCTGGAGTCCCAGGGCCGGCTGGACGACGCGGCGGCCAGCTTCAAGCAGGTGCCGGAAGGCTCGCGCATGTACGTGGACGCGCGCCTGGGGCTGGCGCGCGTGCTGCGCAAGAAGAAGGACTACGACGGCGCCATGGAGGCGCTGACGCCGCTCACCCAGCGCGCGATGACGGGCTGGGGCCGCAACGTGGGCGCGGAGGCGCTCATCGCCACGGCGGACCTCGCGGTGGAGAAGAAGGACAAGGCGGCGGAGAAGGCCGCGCTGTGGAAGCTGTGGGCCAGCCAGCCGCTGTCGCCCATCGTCAAGCAGGTGGAGAAGCGCCTCAAGGGGCAGACGCCGCCCGCGGAGGCCAAGGTGGGCCGCGCGGAGGCGCTGATTGAAGCGCACCGCAACAAGCAGGGCATGGCCATCCTGGAGCCCATGCTCGCGACGCTGAAGCTGCCGGACGCGCTCGCGTGCCGCGCGCACTTCGCGTTCGGCAAGGGGCAGCGCAAGGAGCGCCAGCACACGGCCGCCATCCAGGTGCTCACGCCGGTGGTGGCGCAGTGCAAGGACCGCGACCTGCTGGCCCGCGCGCTGTACGTGCTGGGCTCGTCGCGCTCCATCGTGGATCAGCAGCACGGCCCGGACACCTACGAGCGGCTGGCGAAGGAGTTCCCGGACCACTCGTTCGCGGACGACGCGCTCTTCTACGCGGCCGACCTGTACGTGAAGACGAACCGCCCCAAGGAGGCCATGGCGCGCCTGGATGAGGTGGCGCGGCTGTACCCCAAGGGCGACTTCCTGGGCGAGGCGCTCTTCAAGGCCTTCTGGGTGGCGCGCACGTCGAAGGTGGAGGACGGAGGCTTCTCCTTCCTGGACCGCATCGAGGCGCAGTTCGCCAACGCGGACGAGTCCTACGACGTGGAGCGCGCGCGCTACTGGCGGGCGCGCACGCTGGAGGAGCGCGGCAACATCCAGGGCGCCGCGGAGCTGATGGAGAAGCTCGCGGTGGAGCACCCGGCCACGTACTACGGCCTGATGGCGCGCTCGAAGCTGGGCGAGCTGGACCCGAAGCGGCTGGAGGCCGTGTCCGCGTCCATCTTCGACGTGCCCGAGGCCGCCAGCCCCTGGCCGATGTTCGCGGGCCCCATGGGGGAGGATCCGCACTTCCGCGCGGGCGTGGAGCTGCTGCGGCTGGGCTTCCCGGACTCCGTGTCGTCGGAGCTGATGCTGGTGAACCGCGCCAACCAGCCGCCGGAGTCCATGCGGCTGCTGGTGATGGTGCTGTCGCAGTCCGGCGACGCGCGCTCGGCGCACGCCATCGCGCGGCTCGCGCTGCGCAAGGACCTGAGCGGGCGCATCACCGCGCAGACGCGGCCGGTGTGGGAGGTGGCCTATCCCAACGCGTTCCGCGACCTGATTGAGAAGCACACGGCGCCCGCGGGCGTGGAGCCGGACCTGCTCCAGGCGCTGATGCGCGAGGAGAGCGCGCTGGACCCCAAGGCCCTGTCCTGGGCCGGCGCCATGGGCCTCACGCAGCTGATGCCGTCCACGGCGAAGGGCGTGGCGCGTGAGCTCAAGGTGAAGAAGTTCACCGTGGACGCGCTGCTCCAGCCGGAGCTGAACATCCGCTTCGGCGCGCACTACCTGGGCGGCCTGATCAAAAAGTTCAAGGGCCATACGCCCTACGCGGTGGGCAGCTACAACGCGGGCTCCGGCGCGGTGAATCGCTGGCGCTCGGCCAGCCCGGACCTGCCGCTGGACGCGTGGGTGGAGGAGATCCCCATCGCGGAGACGCGCGGCTACATCAAGCGCGTGCTGCGCTCCTACAACACCTACCAGCTGCTCTACGGCCGCGCGCCCAAGGTGCCGGTGATGCCTAGTGCATCGCGTTAGTGTGTAATCCTGGCTGAAGCCTGAATTCGGGCTTTCTTTGTGGAGGGGGACGGGCGGGCCGTGATTTCGTCGGCCGCCATGCTCCCCCTCCCAGCACGAATCGCTCCCCTGGCATTGGCAGTCGTCACCCTGGTGGGCCTGTGTCTTCCGGCGGAAGCCGAGGCGCAGGCCTGGTCGCTGACGAACGCGCAGCGCCAGGCGTTCCTGCGGTACTACGCGCCGGTCATCTTCAAGCGGGCCAATGGCAACGGCAACGAGCACGGCTACGACTGGCTGACGAACTTCGACTTCGACCAGGACGGGGACTTCTCCAACAACAAGCTGCACTGGAAGCAGATCAACCAGTACGTGGACGCGTCGCGCACGGGGCCGAGCGCCTTCGACAGGTGGCGCATCCGGCCCACGCTGTACACGTCGCTGATTGAATACATGGACGGGGGGAAGAACCTCGTCCTCGTGTATCACCTGTATCACGCGCTGGACAAGAACGCGGCGGGCAACTGGCAGCTGCACGACTGGGAGCGCGTGGAGCTCCAGGTCCGCAACGTGGTGGGCAACCCGGGCAGCGGCGAGTCCGTGGCGTTCGCGGTGGTGACGCAGCACAAGCGCAACGTGGTGCGCCGGCAGGGCAGCGGTGACCTCCAGTTCATGCAGACGGGCACGGGCAGCCACCTGCTCATCTGGCAGGCGGAGTGGTCCGACAAGCTGCTGGCGCCGCACGGGCAGGAGCTGCGCTTCGTGACGGACCCGTATTCGTTCTTCGCGGGCCGGATGGCGTCCGGCGGGAAGGCGGAGGCCGACGTGAACAACGACGACGGGCGCAAGAAGCTGCACTACGTCTTCGTGCCGGAGGACGACGGGGCGGCGGTGTCGGCGTTCAACGCGCAGCCGCTGCGGTACTCGACGGCGGACGCGCTGGCCAGCCGCTACGACAACGGGGACTCCGCCAACTGGCCCGCGGTGAAGCGCGTCACCTACGAGCTGCAGGACCTGGCGGACATCCTCCCCACGCACTGGGAGTTCGGGGGCTATGCGACGCACTGGCTGGCGGATTCACCCCGGTTCTTCTTCCTGGAGAGCCCCGTGGTGAACGAGGCCGGGCAGGCGGAGGTGCGCGCGGGCATGCAGCGCTTCTTCTCCAAGACGCGGGACGTGGAGAACCAGGACGACCGCGAGGGCTACCCGTCCAAGGCGTGGTTCTTCGGCACGTTCGAGCTGAACGACAAGGCGTCCGACACGGGTGGGGGCGGGGGCTCGTTTGGCGACAAGGCCTGGGCGAGCACGGTGGTGGACTCGAGGGGGCAGACGCGCACGAGCGCCAGCGGCTACCCGGCGTCCGCGAATGCGTACTGGTGGCAGCACGACTACTTCATGCACTCGGGCGTGACGGACGACATCGACGGGCAGGAGCAGGGCTTCTGGCTCCCGGGTGGGTGGTATCTGCCTCAGAACGGCGGGTTTGACGGACGCTGGGTGCAGCTGTTCGACGACCGGCCAGGCAAGGAGTCTGGCGAGGACTGAATTGGTCCTGATTGCCGTGGGGCGGCAGAGCGAGAAGCGGCGCTCATGCCCTCGCGGCCGCGGACGCGGGAAGAGGCTCGGGAGCGCAGTGGGACTGATAGGGTGGGAAGAACGTCTTCTTTTTCCACCCCCCTCGTTTGCGTGAAGGAAACACGCCATGAGCCAGCCCAGCGCCCCCAGCCCCCAACAAATAGACCTCAACCGCACCGCCGTCGAAATCGCCCCCGAGACCTTCTGGGTCGGGAAGCGCGAGCCCGGCGGCATCTTCTTCGCGAACCCGTACCTGCGCCGCTTTCAGGGGACGGACACGCGGACGAAGAAACCCTCCGAGTTCAACCTCCTCATCGACCCCGGGTCGAGCAGCGACTTCTCCACCATCCACACCAAGGTGGTGTCGCTGATTGGCGGGATGGACCGCCTGTCGGCGCTCTTCATCAACCACCAGGATCCGGACGTGGGGTCGTCCGCGAACATCATCTCGGCGCGCTACTCGCCGCGCGCGAGCATCCTGTGCTCCGAGGACACCTGGCGGTTGATCGTCCACTTCAACCTGCCGCGCAACCGCTTCATCCCGACGGAGAAGTTCACGGCGGGGTTGAGCGTGCCCACGGGGCACAAGCTGTTGCCGGTGCCTTCGCCGTTCTGCCACTTCCGTGGTGCGGTGATGCTGTACGACCCGCAGACGCGGGTGCTCTTCACGGGCGACCTCTTCGGCGGCCTGACGGACAGCAAGGCGCAGGGGCTCTGGGCGGACGAGTCCGACTGGAATGGCATCCGGGCGTTCCACCAGATCTACATGCCGGTGAACTCGGCGCTGGTGCGCGCGGTGGCGGCCATCCGGAAGCTCACGCCCGCGGTGGAGATGATTGCGCCGCAGCACGGCCGCGTCATCCGGGGCAAGCTGGTGCAGCAGTTCCTGGAGCGCATGGAGCGGCTGCAGGTGGGCCTGGACATCATCGACGAGGCGCAGGACCGCACGCACCTGCAGGCCTGGAACGCGGTCATCGACCGCGTGCTGAACCTGGCGCGTGGCTACCTGGGTGACTCGGTGGAGGCGAAGCTCACCGCGAGCGAGCAGCTGGCGGACACGGCGAAGTTCAATGGCCAGCGGCTGGAGGTGAGCCGCATGGGCAAGTGGACGCTGGAGCACGTGGTGGAGGTGCTCTGCCAGGGTGAGCCGTCTGAGATTTCGGGCCCCATCATGGTGGAGGCCACGCTCGCCGCCGCGGAGTACAACCTGCCCACTCCGCACCTTGACCTCGAAGGCGCGGGTGCGCCGGCACCGGTCTCGTTGCTGGAGCCGTAGGCGTGAGCGCCAAGGATCGTGACAGCGGAGGCTTGACCTACCTGGGCCCGGAGGCGCTGCACGCGCGACCGGGCAACGCCGTGGCCGAGGACGGGTCCGAGCCGACGCTGCCGCAGGTGCGCACGCCCGTGTCACCGGGCGGGACGTTGCTCCAGGGGGCGGTGACGCCCCGGCCTCCGTCACCCCTGCACCAGGGACTGGTCCCGGGGCAGGTGGTGGCGGGGCGCTACCAGGTGGAGCGGTGGCTGGGCGTGGGCGGTACGTCGGCGGTGTACCAGGCGCTGGATGTGAAGAAGCAGCAGCGCGTGGCGCTGAAGGTGCTGGCGGTGCCGTACGCGGATGAGGCGCTGGTGACGCGCTTCCGCCAGGAGGTGGAGCACGCCCGGGCGCTGGAGCACGTGAACATCCTGCATGTGTTCGACGTGGGCTCGGATGGAGAGCGGCATTACCTGACGGTGGAGCTGCTGGAGGGGAGGGACCTGCGGCAGGTGATGATGGAGGGGCGCCCCACGCTGGCCAATGCGTTACGGTGGCTGACGCACGCCACGGTGGCGCTGGAGCACGCGCACGCGCACGGCGTGCTGCACCGGGACGTAAAGCCGGGGAACCTGTTCATCACGCGCACGGGCGTGCTGAAGCTGATGGACTTCGGCCTGGCCAAGAGCGCGCATGTCATGGGCAACACGGCCCAGGGCGCGACGCTGGGAACGCCGGAGTACATGGCGCCGGAGCAGGTGACGGGGTCGGAGGTGTCACCGGCCACGGACCTGTATGCGTTGGGCGTGGTTGCGTATGAGCTGCTGACGGGACAGCTGCCGTTCCGCCATGCTCAGCCGGTGCCGCTGATGCTGATGCACGTGCAGGAGACGGCCGTGCCTCCGAGGAAGCTGCGTCCGGAGCTTCCGGAGGCCTTTGAGCAGGTCGTGGTCAGGCTGATGCGGAAGCGCCCGGAGGAGCGTTACGCGAGTGCCACGGTGCTGCGCGCTGAATTGGCGAAGCTGTGGCCGCTGGTGCTCCACCACGCGGTGCCTCGCCGCTAGCCGCAGCACTCGCCTGACTGTGGCCTCTCCGATGCCCAGCAGGCGAGTCATCTGAACATACAGCCGAAGTGAGGAAACTCCGCGCAGGAGGTCGGGAACGACTACTGCGGCGGCGGGTAGCTGGGGCAGCCTCTGTTATGCGAATTGCAGTAGTCTGCGGGCCCATAACCCGTGCAGCAATCATCTTTGCCGCAGCCAAACTTGCACAAAGGGCGGCAGTCGGCGTCGGAACTCCCATTCTCGACATAGATGCAGACGCCGTTCCCTCCACTACAGGTGGAGTACGGAGCGGCCCCCGGAAGACAGGCAGAGATTCCATCCTTTCTGGAAGCGAGTTCTGCCTCTGGGGCCACATCGGTCGCCACACCACAGCCCACCAGAAAGATTGCTGCCAGTACACTCCGCAGAATGCTTGACATGGTTGCTCCTGTGTTGGCGCTGAACGTGCCCCCGACAGCTGGAGCTCGTGTCAGTCGCCCAATGATTGCCCCCATTTCTACAGACTCGCTCAGGGCCTGCCCAGGACGCTTGTCGGTAATGTCGGTTCAAAGACTTGTGGCGGACGGGACGGGGGATGGAGCAGGGCTGTTCTGCTTCGCCGCCTTGGCTTTTGAACGCGCCATGACTCACCCCTTCGGCCAATGACTTTCAACTGCCGATGCTTCGATGGAAAGGCATGGCCTTACAAGAGGGCCCCAGGGCAACAAGAAGCCATGCACAAGCTCCTGCGGAGTGGGGTATGGATGAACCTCGTCGTCCATGCAGGGGGCCCACCATGTCTGTCCGCTTCAATCACACCATCATCCACTCGAAGGATCAGGTCGCGTCCGCGCGCTTCCTCGCGGAGTTGCTCGCGCTTCCGGAGCCCACGCGCTTCGGGCACTTCACCGTGGTGAAGCTGTCGGATGGGGCGTCGCTCGACTACATGACCACGAAGGACGCCATCTCCGGTCAGCACTACGCGTTCCTGGTGACGGAGGAGGTCTTCGATTCGCTGATCGCGAAGATCCGCGAGCGGAAGATCCAGCACTGGGCGGACCCGTTCGGCCACCAGGAGAACCAGATCAACACCCATGACGGAGGCCGTGGGGTCTACTTCCAGGACCCCAGCGGTCACTACATGGAAGCCATCACGGTTCCCTACGGCGGATGGTGACGTTTTGATGTCTGGGATTGTTCTCTGACACGGCTGGGAAGGGCGGAGTAGAGTCCGGGGCATGGGCGCTGCGTCGAACCCCCCGGATGGCAAGAACGCGTTGCTGCGCGGCCTTCCCTCCATCGAACAACTCCTCCGGCGGCCGTCGCTGGAGTCCCGGCTCGCGAACCTTCCCCATGCGCGCGCGGTTGCCGCACTGCGGCTCGCTGTCGAACGCGTGCGCTCCCGGCTCCTTGCCGGTGACCTGCGCCCCTTCGAGGACGCGGACGTGGAGGCCGCGCTCGCTTCCCTGGCAACGCCGAACCTGCGGCCGGTGATCAACGCCACGGGCGTCGTGCTCCACACGAACCTGGGCCGCGCACCCCTGGCCCCCGAAGCCGTGGAGCGCGTCGTCGCTGTCGCTCGCGGCTACTCCAACCTCGAATACGACCTGGACGAAGGCGAACGGGGCAGCCGCTACGCGCCGCTCATCGGCCTCCTGCGCACGCTCACCGGCGCGGAGGACGCCATCGTGGTCAACAACTGCGCGGGCGCCGTGCTCCTCATCCTCGCCGCGCTGGCCTCCGGCCGCGAATGCATCGTGTCCCGTGGCGAGCTCGTCGAGATCGGCGGCGGCTTCCGCATCCCGGACGTCATGCGCCAGTCCGGCGCGAAGCTCGTGGAGGTCGGCACCACCAACCGCACCCGCCGCGCGGACTATGCCAACGCGTTGAGCCCGGACACCGGCCTCATCGTGAAGGTGCACCGCTCCAACTTCGCGCTCGTGGGTTTCACGGAAGAGGCGTCCCTCGCGGAGCTCACCGAACTGGGACGCTCCCGTGACGTGCCTGTGTTCCAGGACCTGGGCTCCGGCGCGCTCGTGCCCCTGTCCGGCCCGGGTCTCACTCCGGAACCCACCGTGGGACAGGCCATCCGTGACGGGGCGGACGTCGTTGCGTTCTCCGGCGACAAGCTGCTCGGCGGACCCCAGGCGGGCGTCATCGTGGGCCGGGCGGACCTGCTCAAGCGCATCAAATCCCACCCGCTCACACGTGCGCTGCGTGTCGACAAGATGACGGTCGCGGCCCTGGAGGCGACGTTGGAGCTGTACCGGGATGGCCGCCCGGAGGCGGTCCCCACTCAAAGCCTGCTCACCCAGCAACCGGCTGTGTTGCAAGCCCGTGCCGAACGCCTGGCGGCCCTGCTCGCGGCGCGCGGCATTGTGGGCCGCGTGGTGTCCGTGGATGGACAGGTGGGAGGGGGGGCCATGCCTCTGTCCCGGTTGCCTTCCTACGCTTGCAGCCTCACCGTAGTAGCGCCGAAAGTATTCCTGGAACGTCTGCGCGAAGCCGAGGTGCCGGTTATTGGCAGGATTGCGGATGACGAGGTGGTTCTCGACGTCCGGTGTCTCTCAGAGGAGGACCTGGGGCAGGTCGCGCAGGCTGTGGCGGCCGCCCGTTCGGGATAGCCAGCCATGATCAACAGCGCCGTGCTCGTTTTAAACCGGTACTACCAACCGGTTCACGTGACGTCGGTCAAACGGGCTTTTTCCCTGCTGTATCAGGGCGTCGCCAAAGCCATCGACGAGCAGTACCGCCTGTATGAGTTCGAGGACTGGGCCGCCCTCAGCGCCACCCAGGACAGCATCACCACCATCGACCGCACCATCCGCGTCCCGCGCGTCCTCGTGCTCGGCGCGTATGACCACCTGCCTCGCGCCAAGGTGCGCTTCTCGCGCCTCAACATCTACGCGCGCGACAACGACACCTGCCAGTACTGCGCGAAGCAGCTGCCCCGCCCCGAGCTCAACCTGGACCACGTCAACCCGCGCACCCAGGGCGGCAAGACGACGTGGGAGAACGTCGTGTGCTCGTGCGTGCCCTGCAACCTGAAGAAGGGCGGACGGACGCCGGAACAGGCCGGGATGCGGCTGCTCAAGAAGCCCGTGCGCCCGCGCTGGACGCCGTTGTTCCGCGGCGCCATCCGCAAGGTCACCTACCGCGAGTGGCTGCCGTTCCTGCACCTCGCGGACGTGTCGTACTGGAACGTCGAGCTGCTCGACGAGTGACAGCGAACGGTCCTCCGGCCGCCTGCCCCCCGAGCCTCCTGGCGCCGGGGCGCGGGCCGCCGGTGCTACAGGGGGCGGCCGTGAAATGGCGGGGTGTCGACTCGGGCGGTAGGACGGGCTTTGATGCGAGCCTCCGTGAAGCCCGCCCCCTTGCCTCCAGCCAATCCCGCCGCGCTTGCTGGCCCTTCGCCACACGCGGGAAATGACGTGTCGCCTTCGGGGCCCGCGGGGCTTGCTCGCCGCGCACGAGCGCGGCGGATCATCGCGGTGGGCGGCGGCAAGGGCGGCATCGGCAAGTCGATGGTGTCCGCGAACCTGGGCGTCGCGCTCGCGCAGGCAGGCCAGAAGGTGCTGCTCGTGGACGCCGACCTGGGCGGCGCCAACCTGCACACCTGCCTGGGCGTGGGCCCTCCGGAGGCCACGCTGTCGGACTTCCTGCGGCGCGGGAAGGCGAACCTCGAAGAGGTGATGGTCTCCACCGGCGTGCCCGGGCTGTCGCTCATCGCCGGCGCGCAGGACTCGCTGGACGCGGCGAACCTCAAGTACGCGCAGAAGCAGAAGCTGCTTCGCACGCTCTTGACGCAGACGACGGCGGACTACCTCATCCTGGACCTGGGCGCGGGCACCAGCTTCAACACGCTCGATTTCTTCCTCATCGCGGACCACGGCCTGCTCGTCGTGCTGCCGGAGCCCACGTCCGTGGAGAACGCGTACCGCTTCGTCAAGGCGGCCTTCTTCCGCAAGCTCCAGCAGACGGAGGCGCGCTACGGCATCCAGGACATGGTCGAAGGCGCGCTGTCCACCCGCGAGGGCGCCCTGCGGACGCTGCACGACATCGTCGAGCAGGTGCGGCGCAAGGCCCCTTCGGACGCGGAGCGGCTGGAGCGGGAGCTGGCCGCGTTCCACGTGCGGCTCGTCGTGAACCAGGCGCGCACGGACGCGGATGAGAAGGTCGGCGCCGCGATGGTGTCCGCCTGGAAGAAGTTCTTCGGCATCGACATGGATGACCTGGGCGCCCTGCGCCACGACGATGAGGCGTGGAGAGCGGTGCGCAAGCGCAAGCCGGTGCTGCTCGAGCGGCCCGATTCCCCCGTGTCCCAGGGCCTGAAGCGCATCGCCGCGCGCATCCTGACGCTCGACGGCCTTTCCCCCGAGTCCGCCATCCCATGAAGCCCTTCGCGCAGCAGACCTACTACGAGCTCCTGGAGGTGCCGCCCACGGCCAGCGACGCGGAGATCCGCGCGGCCCACGAGCGCCTGATGGAGCTGTATTCGCCGGATTCCATCGCGGTGTACGCGCTGGGGGATCCGGATCAGGTGGCGGCGCTGCGTGAACGGATGAACGAAGCGATGGAGATGCTCACCGACGCGGACCTGCGCGTCGAGTATGACCGCTCCATCGGCCTGTCCACGGAGCGGCTGTCGAAGGCGGCCGCGACGGCGGAGGCCGCGGACAAGGTGGATTCGGCGGCGCGCGTCGCGGAGGCCCTGGCCACCGCGGCGGCGGCGCTGGCGAAGGCCGCGGGCGCGGTGGACGCCGAACGGTTGGAGGCGGAGTCGCGACTGAAGGCCGCGGCGACCGTGAACGACAACGAAGGGGAGGCCCCGCGCACGAGCGGGACGCCTGGAAAGAGCGAGGAGCGGATGCGGGCTGAAGAGTCGAAGCGGCAGGAGGCCTCGGGGATGGACGCGCCAGTCGTGCCCTCCGAGCCGGTGACGGTGGGGGGCGTGGCGGTGGTGGATGCCTTCCGTGCCTCGTTCACCCGGAGCCTGTCGTTCGTCTACGTCCCCGCCACTCCGCTGCGCGGCCAGGGCAGGGGAGCCGAAGCCCCGGCCGTGGAGGCCGAGTCCTCCGCTCCCGCCGAGCCCCCGGCGGTCGCCGCCCCGCCGGTGGACGCCCCGCAGG
>NZ_RAWL01000234.1:0-13645 GCF_003668885.1 Corallococcus sp. AB049A
GCGTGAAGAAGTGTGAACCGGCGCAACAGTCCGCCTCACGCCTGCTCCACCCACCCACCTGGAACGTCCCCTCCTGCACAAGGGCGGTTCCGACCCACCAGGGCGTCACTGACTGGCCAGTCAGCACCCGCAGCGAAATCTTCGCATGCCATGCGAGCGCATCCGGGACTTTCGGTGGAAGACGAGTATGCTGGGGCTTCCCCAAACCCGGCCCCGCCTCCCCGCCCGTGGCAGAACCCAGTCCCCAGCAATTCGGCAAGTACGTCCTGATCTCCAAGCTTGCCGCGGGGGGCATGGCGGTCACCTACCGCGCGCGCATGACGGGCGCGATGGGCGTCACCAAGCCCTGCGTCATCAAGCAGATCCTCCCGCACTTCGTGGACGACCACGACTTCGTGGAGATGTTCATCAGCGAGGCGCGCCTCGTCGCGGGCCTGACGCATGGGAACATCGCGCAGGTCTTCGACTTCGGTGAGGTGGACGGGCAGTACTTCATCGCCATGGAGCTGGTGCACGGCCAGCCCCTGTCGAAGGTGCTGCGCCGGGCGTCGCGCGCGGGCATCGGGTTCTTCCCGCAGCCGCTGGCGCTGCACATCGCCGGCAAGCTGTGCGAGGGCCTGGACTACGCGCACCGCCACGTGGGCGAGGACGGCCAGATGCTGGGCCTGGTCCACCGCGACGTGTCCCCGGACAACGTCCTCATCTCGTACGAGGGCGAGGTCAAGGTCATCGACTTCGGCATCGCCAAGGCCACGAGCGCGGTGGAGGCCAAGACGTCCCCTGGCACGCTCAAGGGCAAGTACCCGTACTTCTCCCCGGAGCAGGCGCAGGGCCGGCAGGACCTGGACGCGCGCACGGACGTGTACGCGGCGGGCGTCGTCCTCTACGAGATGCTCTGCGGCCGGCGCCCCTTCGAGGGCGAGTTCGTCACCGTGCTGCCCCGCATCATCACCGGCGACTGCCTGCCCCCGTCCGCCATCAATCCCGCCATTGGCGAGGAGCTGGAGACCATCGTCGCGCACGCGATGGCGGTGGACCGCGAGGCCCGGTACCAGACGGCGAAGGACCTGAGCGAGTCCTCGGTGGAGCTGCTCTACCGGGACACGCCGCGCTTCACGCCCACGATGCTGAGCCAGCTCATGACGTACCTCTTCGCGGAGGAGCTGGCCGCCGAGGGACGCAAGGTGGAGCTGCCGCCCGGCTTCAAGGAGCAGCTGGCCGCGTGGCAGTCGCCGGGGTCGGAGCCCTCGCAGGGCCGCGCGCGGATGCCGTCCAGCAACGGCCGGTCTTCCAACCCTGGCAACCCCAGCAGCTCTGGCGTGGCCCGCCCGTCCAGCGCGGGCGTGGCGCGGCCCTCCAGCCCCGGCGTGCGCGCGTCCGGCAGCGCACCCGCCCTGCGCCCGTCAACGGATGGCAGCGCCCCGCGCCGCTCGTCCACCCAGGCCACCGCCGTGCGCAAGAGCACCACCGGCGCGCGCCGCGTGACGCCGGGGGGCACCCGGGAGAACACCGGCACTGGCCGCCGCCCGCTGCCGCCGGAGCTTCCGCCCGAGCCGGACACCGACGGGGGCACGGAGCCCACGGCGGTCCCCCGGACGATGCCCACGCTGGCCGCGCCGCATGACACGCCGGTGGAGACGGCCATCGCGCCGGAGCCGCCGCAGCCCGAGGAGAAGGAGTCCCCCCGGGCACGCACCACCGCGGACGACGCGCGCGACAAGCTGGCCGCCGAGGCCGCCGAGCGCGAGCAGAAGCGCGCGAAGCAGGTGCGCCAGCTGAGCATGGTCGTCTTCGGCCTCACGGCCGTGGTCATCTTCATCGGCCTGATGATCCACCTCCTGTCCCCGCCGGAGATGCCGGAGGGCAGCGACGAGCCCGTCGTCCTGTGGATCACCTCCAAGCCGGAAGGGGCCTCCGTCGTCGTCAACGGCCGGCCGGTCGGCCCCACGCCCAGCCGCATCATCGGCGCGGACCAGCGCACGCCCCACACCATCGTCGTCACCAAGCCGGGCTACCGCGCCTGGACGCGGCGCTTCACCCCCAACCAGGCCGAAGTCCACCTCAAGGCGGAGCTGGAGGTCGCGCCCGGCACCACGCAGATGGCGTCGGAGATCCCCACCACGTCCGCCGCGCTCGACGCGGGCGCCCCGTCCCTGGAGACGGACGCGGGCCCGGGCGCCGTCGCCGCGGCGGTCCCCGCCGGGGACGCGGGCACGGAGACGGACGCGGACGGAGGCCTGGCCGCCGCCGCTCCGCAGGCCGACGCGGGCGTGGAGGCACTGGCGGACGACAAGGACCGCGAGATGCGGCAGGTGGACTACCCCACGCGCCTGCTGGTGCTGCGGCCCATGTACAACGCGCTGCCGCTGCCGGAGTACCCCACGGCCACCATCGACGTGTCGCCCGGGGCCGCCTACTCCGTGTGGACGGAGGGCAGCGCGGCCTTCGCGGAAGGCGACGGCACCGCGTCCGGCACGCTGGTCTACTACGCGGAAGGCGACCTGCCGGCGGACAACGCCGTGGGCTTCATCAGCAACGCGCCGCGCACCCTCAAGGGCGCGAAGAAGCTCCACTTCTTCGCCCTGGACACCACCGGCCCGGAGGACAACCGCGGCTCCATCCGCGTGCACCTGCGGCAGTCCGCGTACATCCCGCCGCGCTCCGTGCTCTTCGAGCCGGAGAAGAACGCCCTGCAGGTGAAGCCCCAGCACCAGATGCTGCTGCGCGGCCTCAACCCCAGGTCCACCTACGCCTTCACCGTGCGCGACGACTTCGCGGAGGTGCGCTCCGGCTCCTTCGGCCGCGTGCACACGGTGCTGTGCATGGAGACGGGCCCCAAGGCCGAGTCCGTGCGCAGCTCGCACCGCCTCTTCGAGACGGGCAAGCGCTACCAGGTGTCCGGCGTGCAGGACCTGCGCTGCGTCTTCCCCGACCTGCAGCTGACGGACAACCAGGGCGCGCTCGACTTCGACATCGTCGACGTGACGAACATGTCCCGCAAGGAGCGCGCGGAGGCCCTGCGCGGCGCCCGCAGCTCCGAGCGGTAGCAGGCGGCCTCCCGGGCCCCCGTCCGGGAGCCCGTGCGGCAGGCAGGCGTCTGATTCACTCACGGTGATGCCCTGACGCGCTGCTCCCGCGCGAAGGGCCCGTGCCTACCCTCACGGGCATCCACTTCTTCTCCAATGGAGTCCGTCCATGACGCCTGTCCTGTCCTCCACCGGCCTGGTGCTGCACAACCTGGGGCTCGCCGCCGGGTTCGGCGGTTCGCTCTTCGGCAAGGTGGCCCTCAACCCCGCGGTGAAGGTGATTGGCTCCACGGCCGAGCGCGGTCAGGTGGTGAACGCCGCGTGGAACGGCTTCAACATCGTCAACGCGGCGTCGCTGGGCCTGGCGGCCATCACCTGGCTGGTGGGCCGCTCGCGGCTGACGGGCCGGGAGATTGACGGCACCACGCGCGGGCTGGTGATTGCCAAGGACGTGCTGCTGGGCGCCAGCGTGGCGCTGGGCGCGGCCAACATCTTCGGCGGGGCCTTCCTGGCCAGGCAGGCGCCGGAGGGCGCGGTCCCCTCGGAGACGGGCCTGACGCCCACCGTGGGCACGCCGGAGAAGGCCGCCAGGACGATGAAGGCCCTGGACGTGGGCGGCATCGTGAACCTCGCCACCATGGCGGGCGTCATCGGCATCACCGCCATCCTCAACATGCGTGCGGGGGCGTCCTCGCGCTGGTCACTGGTTGCCAGGTTCCTTCCGTAAGGGCTCACGGGGGCCGCCGTGCTTCAATCCGCGGCCCGGCTCGAAAAGGATGGGAAGGGCACGTGGGCGCGGAGCCGAAAACGGCACCGGGCCCACGGGTCTTTCTCCCGGGGCCCGGCGTGATGCTTCAGACACGGCGTGCTGCGAACCTCAGATGTCCAGGTTCTGCACGTCCAGCGCGTTGCGCTCGATGAACTCGCGGCGGGGCTCCACGGCCTCGCCCATGAGCAGCGAGAAGATCTCGTCGCTCTCCACCATGTCCTCCACGCGCACCTGGAGCAGCGTGCGGCGGCTGGGGTCCATGGTCGTCTCCCAGAGCTGCTCCGGGTTCATCTCGCCCAGACCCTTGTAGCGCTGCAGGCCCAGGCCCTTCTGCGCGTCCTTGCGGACCGCGGCCAGCACCTCCTGCACGGAGAACGCGGACACCTCACCGCCGTCCACCTGGACGCGATAGGGCGCCTTGCCCAGCGAGTGGAAGACCTCGCGCAGGGCGACGAGCTCCAGGTACTCCGGCGAGGACAGGTAGGCGTGGTCGAAGACGGACTCGCGCATGGAGCCGTTCACGTCCGTGGTCACCACCAGGCGGTGGGCCTCCTGCTGCTCCGCGTCCTTCTCCAGCCGCGTGGCCAGCCGGCCCACCACCTCCGGCATGCGGCGCTGGCAGTACTCGCGCATGGTGGCGAGCTGCGCCTCCACCGCCGCCGCGTCCACGAGCGTCTCCGCGCGCAGGTCCGTGGCCTGGACCAGCGCGTCCACGATGCGCGCGTCGCGGCGCTTGGCCTGCTTCTCCAGCCGCTCCTCGTAGGTGATGACCTTCTCCAGCAGCGCCTTGAGCTCCGCGCCGCCCAGCTCCCCGGCGGGCGTCTTCACCCGGCAGTGCTCCGCGGCGATGCGCAGCAGGTACTCGTTCAGCGCGCGCTCGTCCTTGACGTAGGTGTCCTTCTTGTTGCGCGTGACTTTGTAGAGCGGCGGCTGCGCGATGTAGACGTAGCCCCGGTCAATGAGTTCGCGCATCTGCCGGTAGAAGAACGTGAGCAGCAGCGTGCGGATGTGGCTGCCGTCCACGTCCGCGTCCGTCATCAGGATGATGCGGTGGTAGCGCGCCTTCTCCGGGTCGTAGTCCTCCGCCCCGATGCCCGTGCCCAGCGCGGTGATGAGCGTGACGATTTCGGCGCTGGTCAGCATCTTCTCGAAGCGCGCCTTCTCCACGTTCAGGATTTTTCCGCGCAGCGGGAGGATGGCCTGGTTGCGCCGGTCCCGGCCCTGCTTCGCGGAGCCACCTGCGGAGTCACCCTCCACGATGTACAGCTCGCTCTCGTGCGGGTCGCGGCTCTGGCAGTCCGCGAGCTTTCCGGGCAGACCGCCACCGTCCAGCACGCCCTTGCGGCGCACCGTCTCACGCGCCTTGCGCGCGGCGATGCGGGCACGGCACGCGTCGCCAATCTTCGCCACGACCTTCTTGGCGAGCGGCGGGTTCTCCTCCAGGAAGGACGCGAGCTGGTCGTTCACCATCTGCTCGACCAGGCCCTTCACCTCGCTGTTGCCCAGCTTCGTCTTCGTCTGGCCCTCGAACTGGGGGTTGGAGAGCTTCACGGAGATGACCGCGGACAGGCCCTCACGCGCGTCCTCACCCGTGGGCGTCTCCTTCAGGTCCTTCCAGACGCCGCCCTTCTCCGCGTAGCTGTTGAGCGTGCGCGTGAGCGCGGCCTTGAAGCCGGACAGGTGGCTGCCACCCTCGTGGGTGTTGATGTTGTTGGCGAAGGTGAAGATGCGCTCGTCGTAGCCATCGTTCCACTGCATGGCGATTTCGAGCGACACGCCCTCGCGCTCCGA
The DNA here is from genome assembly GCF_003668885.1 of Corallococcus sp. AB049A. Taxonomy (NCBI): domain Bacteria; kingdom Pseudomonadati; phylum Myxococcota; class Myxococcia; order Myxococcales; family Myxococcaceae; genus Corallococcus; species Corallococcus sp. AB049A. The sequence goes on from NZ_RAWL01000234.1 coordinate 5,587, forward strand.
CTTGATGTAGACGGGCTTGTCGTGCAGCGCCTCCTTCGCCTTGTTGAGGTACTCCACGAAGGAGGAGATGCCGCCGTCGAACTTGAAGTCGTGTTCCTTCTGGGTGCGCTCGTCGCGGATGGTGATGTGCAGGCCCGCGTTGAGGAACGCCAGCTCACGCAGGCGCTGGCTGAGCGTCTCGAAGTTGAAGTCCGCCGTCTCCATCACCGTGGAGTCCGGCTTGAAGTGGATCATCGTGCCGCGCTTGTCCGTGGTGCCCACTTCCTGGGGCGAACCGTTGGACACGCCGCGCGCGTAGGACTGTTCGTAGATCTTCCCGGCGCGCTGGACGCGGACCTTGAACCACTCCGACAGGAAGTTCACGCAGGTGACGCCCACGCCGTGCAGGCCGCCGGACACCTTGTACGCGCCGTTGCCGAACTTGCTGCCGGCGTGCAGCTCCGTGAGCACCACTTCCAGCGTGTCCTTGCCCTTGAACTTGGGGTCGGGGTGCGGGCCCACGGGGATGCCGCGGCCGTTGTCCTGGACGCTGAGCGAGCCGTCGACGTGGATGACCACGTCGATGTCCGTGCAGTGGCCGGCCAGGGCCTCGTCCACGGAGTTGTCGACGACCTCGTACACGAGCTTGTGGAGCCCGTAGGTCATCGTGTCGCCGATGTACATGCCGGGGCGCTTGCGGACGGCCTCCAGCCCTTCGAGCTTGGTGATGGCGTCCGTTCCATATTCGCCGGGCGGCGCGGCCGGCGCGACACCGGTAGCGGGGGTCTTTTCCATGTGAAGCGTGTCCTTGGGAAAGGCTGCCGTTGCGACAGGGCTCAAGCCTGTTGTGCCTACCACCACCGGGCATCCCGGACAAGCTCCGGGAGCCCACGCAAGGCTGCGGAAAGATTCATGAATCAGGCGTCGAAACGCGAGGGCGGGAGGCGGTCCTCCAGCGCCGCGATCAACTCTTCATAAACAGCCTTGCGGGCGAAAAGATGTCGCGTGACGAGCACCCTTCCCTCTTCCTTCAGGAAGAGCCCGAGCACGCTCCCTTTGCGGCCGACCCGGCGCACGGAATCCAACTGTCCCCAGTGCAATTCCAGCGGCTGGCCGCTGAAGGGGCGGGCCACCCGCACGCCCGCGGCGTCCAGGGTGATGCCCCACTCCTGGCGGGGCCGCAGGCGGTGGACGGAGACGAGGAAGGTCAGCATCAGGCCCGCGCTGATGCCGGCCCGCGCCATGGCGACCAGCCCCCCCCCGCCCCGGTAGTCCGCCAGGGCCCACGCGGTGAGGACCGCCAGGAGGCACGCGCCCAGGATGAGGGCGATTCGGGTGGGGCGTGGATCGAACGGGAAGAAGCGCGGGGTCATGGGGGCGGGCGCGAAAAGGGATGGAAACCTAACCCCGTGGCGCACCGTGCGCGCGCCCTTTCCTCCACGGCTGTTCTTTGCCCGTCGTCCCCGTGTCTAGGCTGCCGGCCCGCATGACGGATGCCGAACTCACTTCTCGACTTCACACCAACCTCATCGCCTTCAAACGCCTTCAAGCCGAGCGCGGCCCGCTGCGCCACCTGCACCTGCCCGGCGTGGACGCGTTCGCGCTGCCCATCTACCAGGACGCGCACTTCCAGCAGGTCCTCTTCACGGACGCGGACGCGCTGGCGGCCGCGCTGCCGGCCGTCATGGACTTCTACCGGAGCCACGGGCTGTCCCAGTGGCGCGTCACCCTGACGCCGGGGCAGCGGGACGCGACGCGCGTGCTGGGCGCCGCGGGCTACCGGCCGGACTTCACCGTGGTGGCCATGGGGGCCTGGCTGAAGGACCTGCCGGACGCGGCCCCCAGCGTGCCGGTGGAGCCCGAGGAGGACATGAACGACCTGGTCGAAATCAACGTCCAGACCTACGGCGCCGAGTGGCGGGAAATCCTCGCCGTGTGGCAGCGGCCGCCCCGCCTGCCGGTGCACACCGTGGTGGCGCGCGAGAACGGCCGGGCGCAGTCCTGCGGGCTGGTGGTGGACGTGGCGGACACGGCGGGCGTGTACCTGGTGGCCACCCTGCCGGAGGCCCGGGGGCTGGGGCTCGCGTCGGCGGTGATGCGGGGCATCATCGCCCAGGCGCGCCAGCGCGGGTGCACCGCGATGGTGCTCCAGTCCACCCCGGCGGGCATCCGCGTGTACCGGCACCTGGGCTTCCGCGACCTCGGGGCCTGGGAGCACTGGGTGCCTCCCAGGCGCTGAAGGCAGGCGCTAGCGCAGCGCTTCCAGCTCCTCCAGCGTCTCCAGCACCTGCCGCGGGTCCTGCAGGCCGTGGAGCCGGTCCGCCAGCCCACGCCCCGCGAGCCGGGCCACGTGCGCCAGCCGCATCAGCCGCGCGCGGCCCACGTGGCCGTCCACCAGCGCCACCACCAGGCGCAGGGGCTGGCCGTCCGGCGCGTCCAGCTTCAGGGGCCGCGCCAGCGTCACCAGCGCCGCCACCGGGGCCGCGCCGGCCACGAACGCGTGCGGCACCGACACGCCGTTGCCCACCTGGGAGGGGACCGCGTCCTCCCGCTTGCGCAGCCCCTCCGCGAGCACCGCCGCGTCCTGGCCTGGCAGTGCCGCCGCCAGCCGCCCGGCCGCCACGTCCAGCGCGTCCTCGTAGTCCCCGCAGGACAGCCCCACCACCACCCGCTCCGGGGACAGCAGCGGCGCCAGCGGCGGCACGGGTTCGTGGCCGCGCGCCTCGCGCAGGGGGAACTCCGCGTCCAGGAAGGCCCGCACGCGCGCCAGCTGCGCGCCGGTGAGCTGGCGCCGCGCGATGTCCAGCATCAGCGTCCCCGCCGCGGGCACGTCCTCCAGGTAGCCCGCCACGTACGGGCTCACCCGGTTGGCCACGTCCATGAGCAGCCCCGGGGGCACGTCCAGCTCCCGGGCGATGGCCGTCAGCCGCTCCTGCGTGGGCGGCGCGTCCACGCCGTTCTCCACGCGGCTCAGGTACGCGCTGGACACGCCAATGCGGCGCGCCAGGTCGCGCAGGGACAACCCGGCATCCACCCGCAACAGACGAAGTGTGGCACCCAGGTGCATGGCGCTCAGCTCCGCGCGCCGACGGGCTGCGTCGTCTCCGGAGCCGTCCCCTGCGTCCGGGCCTGCTCCGGGGTCTGGGCCAGCACCGTCGCCGCCTCCGGATGATGCACGAGCAGCAGCGAGGCGGGCGCGTCGCGAACGATTCGCTCGCGCTGCACGCCGAACAACCGGTCTTCCAGGCCCCATTCGGCCCCCAGGCCCACCACCACGAGGTCGTAACCCGCCTTCGCTTCTTCCAGCGCTGCCTCTTCCGGCGACGCGTGGCGCACCACCTTGAGCTTCACGGAGGCGCCCTCGTCCGCGGGGAACAGCTCCTCCACCTGCGCGCGGCCCGCGCCGGTGCCCGACCCCGAGTCCTTGGGAGACGTCACGTGCAGCACCGTCACCTCCGCGCCGGCCTGCTTCACCAGCCGCCGCGCCAGGCCCAGCGCCGCCCGGTCATGCCGGCTGCCCACGAAGGGCACCAGCACCCGGCGCACCTGCGACAGGCCCCGGTCCACCAGCACCGCCACCGTGCCGCCCACCTCCTGCATCACCTCGTGCACGGTGCCGCCCAGCACCGTCTGGCTGAAGAGCGGCTTGTGCCAGCCCAGCAGCACCAGGTCCGCGCGCTTGGCCTGCGCCGTGCGGCAGATGTCCCGCGCGGGCTCCGACGACACGAACGACAGCGTGCGCACGGACAGCCCCAGCTTCTCCGCGCGTCCCACCAGGGGCGCCAGCGCGCCGCCGGACGCGGCCGCGGGGTCCAGCGCCTCCTCGCCTCGGGCCTTGAGCGAGCGCTCCGGGGACAACAGGTGCAGCGCGAAGAGGTTCGCCTCCTTGCGCTCACCTGACAGCGCGCGCGACAGCACCGCCATGCCCGGACCGGCCTGCCCATGCGACACGCACAGGAGCACCGTGTACGAGGACGCGGGCAGCGCGGGCTCTGGCGTGTGCAGCAACTGGTCGCGCGCCTGCTCCGCCGGCGAATACAGCAGCTTGAGGAACGGCGTGGTCATGAAGGTCGTGACCAGCGCCATGATGACCATCATCGTGAAGAGCGTGGGCGAGATGACGCCCAGGTCCAGGCCCAGGTTGAGCACGATGAGCTCCATCAGGCCGCGCGTGTTCATCAGGATGCCGACGGCGCCGGCCTCCCGCCACCGCAGGCCCGTGAGGCGCGCGGCCACCGCGCTGCCGCCGAACTTGCCCAGGCACGCCAGGACGATGATGACGCCGCACGTGAGCCACGCCTCCGGGGTGTCCAGCAGGCCCAGCTGCGTGCGCAGGCCGCTGAAGGCGAAGAACACCGGCAACAGCAGCACGACGGCCACGTCCTCCAGCTTCTCCGCCAGCGCCGCCGCCAGCCCGCCCTCCTTGGGAATCACCGCGCCGAACATGAAGGCGCCAAAGAGCGAGTGGATGCCGATGGACTCGGTGGTCCACGCGGACCCGAGCAGCAGCACCAGCGTGATGGCCACCACGTTCTGGGTGAGCCCCTCGCGGTTGGCCACGCGCGCGCCCAGCCGGGCGAGGAACGGCTTCACCAGCAGGAGCATGAAGCCGATGTAGAGCAGCGCGAACAGCGTGGTGAGCCCCGCGTGCGCCAGGTCCGACGCGCGCACCAGCGACACCACGAACGCCAGGATGCACCACGCCGTCACGTCGTCCACCGCCGCGCACGCGATGGCGATGGCGCCCAGCTTCGACTGCATCAGCCCGCGCTCCGTGAGGATGCGCGCCAGCACCGGGAAGGCCGTGATGCTCATGGACACGCCCATGAACAGCACGAACGAGGAGAACGGCACGTCCGGGCTGGACAGCGACTTGTAGAGCCACAGCGCGCCCGCCGCCGCGCCCAGCGCGAACGGGACGACGATGCTGGAGTGGCTGATGGCCACCGACGCGTGCCCGCGCCCCTTGAGCAGCTTGGGGTCCAGCTCCAGGCCAATGAGGAACATGAAGAGCACCAGGCCCACCTCGGCCAGCATCTTCAGGAAGGGCATGGAGTCCGCCGGGAACAGCCACTGCATGGCGCCCGGCGCCAGCCACCCCAAGAGCGACGGGCCCAGCGCGATGCCCGCCACCACCTCCGCGATGACCAGGGGCTGCCCCAGCCACCGGGCGCCCCGGCCAATCAACCGCGACACGGTGATGATGACGATGAGCTGGACCAGGAGCTGGGCGAGCATGTGGGGATTCATCGGACAGGCCTCGCCGGGAAAGTGTTAAGGACGCACTTACCAGGGGCTCGCGCGCAGCGTCAACCCACGCGGGACGGGGAGTCCGCGGTGGGGAGCGCCTGGAAGCTCAGACGGCTTCGGGGGCCTTGTTGGAGTCCACGGCCTTGAGGAGCGTCTCCACGTCCACGGGCTTTCGCAGGTAGCCGCAGGCGCCCATCTCCTCCGCGACCTGGCGCGCGTTGGCGGACGCGGAGAAGACGAGCACGGGGATGTCCTTCCACGCCTCCACCTGGCGCATCTGGCGGCCGAAGGTGGCGCCGTCCATCACCGGCATCATCATGTCCAGCAGCACCAGGGCGGGCGGCACGGATTCCCGGCGGAGCACCTCCAGCGCCTGCAGGCCGTTGCCCGCCCCCAGCACGGTGTAGCCCGCGTCGCGAAGCACTTCCTCCAGCGCCTCCCGCAGGTCCGTGTCGTCATCCACCACCAACAGCGGCCGGCTCACTCGCGCGTCTCCTTCTCCAGCGGCAGCTCCAGCGTGAAGCGCGCGCCCTCACCCGACAGGGCGGGCTCCGCCCAGGCCCGTCCGCCATGCGCCTCCGCGGCGCGGCGGGCCAGGTACAGCCCCAGTCCCAGGCCTCCATACGAATGCGAGCTGACCGCGCGGCCGAAGCGCTCGAAGATGCGCTCCACCTGGTCCACGGGCACGCCGATGCCCCGGTCGCGCACCTGGATGCGCGCGAAGCCGCCTTCCCGGCCCACGTCCACCTCCACCGGCCGCCCCGGACCGAACTTGAGCGCGTTGGATATCAACGCCGCCACCGCCTGGTCCACCCGGAGCCGGTCCCACGTCCCCCACAGCCCGCGGCGCGGCGACTGGCGCAGCTCGCACCCGGCCGCGCCGGCCTCCGCCTGGTAGCGCTCCAGCACCTCGGAGACCAGCTCCTCCAGGTCGAAGCGCTCGGGCATCAGCGACAGCTCGCCGCTGGACAGCTGGGACACGTCCAGCAGGCCCTCCACCAGCGTGCCCAGCCGGCGCACCTGGCGCACGCTGCGCTCCAGGCGCGTGACGACGTCCGGCTCCAGCCGGTGCGCCTCCGAGCGCTGCAGGAGCGTGCCCAGCTGCAGCCGCAGCGTGGTCAGCGGTGTGCGCAGCTCGTGCGCGGCCACGGTGAGGAACTCGTCGCGCAGGCGCACCGCCTCGCGCGCCTCCTGGAAGAGCCGGGCGTTCTCCAGCACCAGCCCCGTGCGGCGCGCCAGCTCCAGCGCCAGCGCCAGGTCCACCGGCGCGAGCACCCGGTCCCCCAGCGTGCCCATGGACATGACGCCCAGCCGGCCCTCGTTGCCGGGCAGGGGCACGTTCACCACGGAGCGCAGCCCCAGCCCTTCGATGGCGCGCTGGTGCGCCACGTCCCGGGTGATGGGCTCCGGGCGCTTGCGCACGTCCGGCATGAACTCCGGCTGGCCGGTGCGCAGCACGTGCGCGGGGCCCGCGGCGGCCAGGGGGTCCAGGGGGAAGCGCTGGTCCAGCTTCCACGCATGCGCGCGCCGCTCCGCGTCCGGGTGCGCCAGCGCCACCAGCCGCAGGCCGCCCTGGTCCGGGTCCTGGAGGAAGAAGGCGCACCAGTCCGCCACCCGGGGAACCATCAGCTGCACCAGCTGGTCCAACCGCGCCGCCTGCTCCAGGGACGCGGTGAGCAGCTCGCTGGCCCGGGACAGGATGTCGCGGTCCAGCTCCGCCCGGGCGCGCTCGCGCCGCACGCGGGTCTCCTCCAGCTCGCGCGCCACCGCCGGGCCCAGCCGCGCCAGCCGGTCCTTGGAGAAGCAGTCGCGCGCGCCCGCCTTCATCAGCGTGACGGCCTGGTCCTCGCTCAGCTGGCTGGACAGGACGATGAGGGGCACGTCCCGCCCCTCCTCATGGAGGAGGGACAGCACGTCCAGCGCGGTGAAGCCCAGCAGCCGCTGGTCGCACAGCACCAGGTCCCAGGCCCCGGCGGCCAGCGCGTCGCGCAGCGCCTCCAGCGTGTCCACGCGCCGCGTCGTGGGCAGGTAGCCCGCCTGCTCCAGCTCCGCCGTCACCAGCGCCGCGTCGTTGACGCTGTCCTCCACCAGCAGCAGCCGGAAGGGAGTCATGCCCGGGCCCCGGCCATCAGCCCCAGGGCCCGACAACGCCCCACCGGCCGGGAGCCTCGTGCTGCATCCATTCGCGTGACTCCTCCCGTGGGGCGTGGGCCTGTTTCACCACATGCTAGTGGCCCTCCCTGTCACGCCAGCGGGAGAAATGGCGGACGTTCACCACCGAGCGCTGGCTGGTGAACGTCCCGCGTCACGCGCCCGCGCGCAGCCCCGTCAACCCGGGATTACCAGGAGACGTCGTACTCGGTGTCCAGGAGCGACAGCTGCCGCCCGTGCACCTGGACGTCCTGCGCGCCCACGGCCTCCAGGGCGGCCTGGAGCACGCCCTCGTGGTACGGCGCGGGCATGAAGTCCCGGCGCATCACGAAGCGGGCGCTGTGGTCGCCCGTCCAGAGGACGCTGCGCTCGCCGTAGCTGACCGCGGCGCGGTAGCCCTCGGCCATGTGCTGGAGCATCCGCCAGGGGTTGCCGGCGGCCGCGTTCATCAAGTCCCGGCCGAACATGGAGGCCAGGAAGTCCACCGTGGCCTGCGTCCCGATGTAGCGCAGCGCCTGCTCCCAGTCGCCCAGCTGGGGGCGCAAGAGCCGCGTCGCCTCGGCCGCCATGGGGAGGAAGCGCGTCACCGGGTACAGGTCCGCGGCGCTCACGTCCTTGAGGCCGGACGCCGCCAGGCACTTCACCCGGGCCGGCTCGCCCTGGAGGAAGCCCACCACCC
>NZ_RAWL01000235.1:0-13640 GCF_003668885.1 Corallococcus sp. AB049A
GAACGCCGGGTGGGCTTCAGGAGCACATCCAGCTTCTTCGACAGGCGGCCCAGCTCCTGGGTGATCTGCTGCACCTGGGACTGGCTGGCAACTCCCACCGCCTCCACGACCTTCGCCTGGAGCCCATCCAGCCGCTTGCGCAGCTCCACGCCGGCCTCGTCCACCTTCTTCGTCAGCTCCTGGACGCGGGGGTCGGCGCGCAGCTCACCGGCCTGCACCTTCGTCCACAGGGCCTGGACCTCCTTCGCCGCCACCTGGCTGCGCGTCTCCAGCGCACGGAAGGCCTTGTTCGCCTCCCCTTCCAGGCCCTGGAACCGCTTCTGCGCCTCGGAGAGCCGCCCCTTCAGGTAGGCCTCCACGTTCTGCGTCACGCCGTTCTTCTCAGCCGCCTTCGCACTCGTCGTCTCCATGTCGCGCTCCCCCCCGGGTGTTCCGGGTCTCATAACGTGATGCGTCAAGATAACGCACCGCGACATACTGTCAAGCGAACAGGAAATGAAGTGTGCAAAACGAGAAAGCCGCCGCCCCGGCATGACACCAGGACGGCGGCTGACTCACGAAGCGTCAGGGACGCTTCGGGGAAGCACTAGGCGACGTCGGTGGACCGGGTGTCCGGCCGCGACGGCGGAGGGGCCAGCGGGCCGGTGTCGCCGTGGGTGGCGGCCAGGGCGGCCTCCATCTCATTGACCTCGTCCGTGGGGCTCTCCACCTCGATGTCGAGGTGCTTGTAGTTCGGCAGGCCCGTACCGGCGGGGATGAGCCGGCCCATGATGACGTTCTCCTTGAGGCCGCGCAGGTAGTCCACCTTGCCGTTGATGGCGGCCTCGGTGAGCACCTTCGTGGTCTCCTGGAACGACGCCGAGGAGATGAACGACTCGGTGGAGAGCGACGCCTTGGTGATGCCGAGCAGCAGGGGCTCGCCCACGGCCGGGCGCTTCCCTTCGGACATGACCTTCTCGTTCTCCTCCTCGAACACCCACTTCTCGACCTGCTCGTCGACCAGGAAGTTGGTGTCGCCCACGTCGGTGACGCGCACCCGGCGCAGCATCTGCCGGACGATCGTCTCGATGTGCTTGTCGTTGATCTTCACGCCCTGCAGTCGGTAGACCTCCTGCACTTCGTCCACCAGGTAGCGCGCGAGTTCCTTCTCGCCCAGCACCTTGAGGATGTCGTGCGGGTTGGCCGCGCCGTCCATCATCGCCTCGCCGGCCTTCACGCGGTCGCCGGAGTGGACGTTGATGCTCTTGCCCTTGGAGATCAGGTACTCCTTGGCCAGGTCCGCGCGCTGCTCGCCGCTCACCTCGGGGGTGATGATGAGCTTGCGCTTGCCCTTGGTGTCCTTGCCGAAGGACACCACGCCGTCGATCTCCGCGATCGCCGCCGCGTCCTTGGGCTTGCGCGCCTCGAAGAGCTCGGCCACGCGGGGCAGACCGCCCGTGATGTCCTTGGTCTTCGTCGTCTCGCGCGGCACCTTGGCGATGACCTCACCCGCGGAGATCTCATCCTGGTCGTTGACCGTGATGATCGCGCCCTGGGGCAGGAAGTAGCTCGCCTGGTTCTTGGAGGACGGCAGGTCCTTCACGTTGCCGGCCGCGTCGCGGATGGTGACGCGCGGGCGCGCCTCCGGGTCCTTGGACTCGATGACCGTCTTGCGCGACAGGCCCGTCACCTCGTCGAGCGTCTCGGACATCGTCACGCCTTCGATGATGTCCTCGTAGCGCACGACACCGCCCACTTCCGTGAGCAGCGGGATGGCGAACGGGTCCCACTCGGCGACGAGCACGCCCGGCTCCAGCTTCTGGCCTTCCTTCACCAGGATGCGGGCGCCGTAGATGATCTGGTAGCGCTCGCGCTCGCGGCCGGACTCGTCGACGATGACGATCTCGCCGTTGCGGTTCATGGCCACCAGCGTGCCGTCCGCCTTCTGCACCGTGTTCAGGCCCGCGAACTTCACGGAACCCGCGTAGCGGTTCTCCAGGCTGGACTGCTCCGCGCGACGGGTCGCCGCGCCACCGATGTGGAAGGTGCGCATGGTCAGCTGCGTACCCGGCTCACCGATGGACTGCGCCGCGATGACGCCCACGGCCTCGCCCACGGACACCTTGCGGCCACGCGCCAGGTCACGGCCGTAGCACTCCACGCAGATGCCGCGCTTGGCCTGGCAGGTGAGCACCGAGCGGATCTTCACCTTGTCCAGACCGCTGTTCTCGATGCGGCGGACGCGCTCCTCGTCGATCTCCTCGTTGGCGCGCACCAGCACCTCGCCCGTCACCGGGTCGAGGATGTCGTCCAGGGCCACGCGGCCCAGGATGCGCTCACCCAGCGGCTCGATGATCTCGCCGCCCTCGACCAGGGCGCCGATGAACAGACCGTCCATGGTGCCGCAGTCGTACTCGTTGATGATGGCGTCCTGCGCCACGTCCACGAGACGGCGGGTGAGGTAACCGGAGTTGGCCGTCTTGAGCGCCGTGTCCGCCAGGCCCTTGCGGGCGCCGTGCGTGGAGATGAAGTACTGGAGCACGGAGAGGCCTTCACGGAAGTTGGCCGTGATGGGCGTCTCGATGATTTCGCCGGAGGGCTTCGCCATCAGGCCGCGCATACCCGCCAGCTGGCGGATCTGCTGGGCGCTGCCGCGGGCGCCGGAGTCGGCCATGATGTAGATGGGGTTGAACGACGGCTGCTTGCGCGTCACGCGCTTGCCGTCCACGTCCCCGGAAGCCTCGTCCTGGGAGATCTGCTGCATCATCTCCTGGGCGACCTTCTCGGTGATCTCCGCCCAGATATCGATGACCTTGTTGTAGCGCTCACCGTCGGTGATGAGGCCTTCCAGGTACTGGTTCTCGATCTCCGCCACTTCCTTGCGCGCGTAGTCCAGGAACTCCTGCTTCTTCGCAGGGATGATCATGTCCTTGAGCGCGATGGAGATACCGGCGCGGGTCGCGTGGAAGTAGCCCGCGCTGCGGACGCGGTCCGCCAGCAGCACCGTCTCCTTCTCGCCCGTGAGGCGGTAGCAGAGGTCGATGAGGTTACCGAGCGACTTCTTGTCGAGCACCTTGTTGATGGCGTCGAAGCCCACGCGGCGCGGAACCACTTCCCACAGCAGCACGCGGCCGACCGTGGTCTCCTTGCGCTTGCCGTCGATGCGGCACACCACCTTGGCCTGCAGGTGGACCTCACCGTGGTCGTACGCGGCGCGCACCTCGTCCGGCGACGCGAACACGCGGCCTTCGCCGTTGGCGAACTCGCGGGCGCGCGTCATGTAGTAGATGCCGAGCACCATGTCCTGCGTCGGGACGATGATGGGCTTGCCGTTCGCGGGGCTGAGGATGTTGTTCGTCGACATCATCAGCACGCGCGCTTCCATCTGGGCCTCGATGGACAGCGGCACGTGCACGGCCATCTGGTCGCCGTCGAAGTCCGCGTTGAACGCGGCGCAGACCAGCGGGTGCAGCTGGATGGCCTTGCCCTCGATGAGCACGGGCTCGAAGGCCTGCATGCCCAGGCGGTGCAGCGTGGGGGCGCGATTGAGGAGCACCGGGTGCTCGCGGATCACGTCCTCGAGGATGTCCCAGACCTCCGGACGCTCCTTCTCCACCATCTTCTTCGCGGACTTGATGGTGGTGACGTAGCCCTTCTCTTCAAGCTTGTTGTAGATGAACGGCTTGAAGAGCTCGAGCGCCATGATCTTCGGCAGGCCGCACTGGTGCAGGCGCAGCTCGGGGCCCACCACGATGACGGAGCGGCCCGAGTAGTCCACGCGCTTGCCGAGCAGGTTCTGACGGAACCGGCCCTGCTTGCCCTTGAGCATGTCGGACAGCGACTTCAGCGGCCGCTTGTTCGGGCCGGTGATCGTCTTTCCGCGGCGGCCGTTGTCGAACAGCGCGTCCACGGCCTCCTGGAGCATCCGCTTCTCGTTGCGGATGATGATGTCCGGCGCGTTCAGTTCCTGCAGCCGCTTGAGGCGGTTGTTGCGGTTGATGACGCGGCGGTACAGGTCGTTGAGGTCGGAGGTCGCGAAGCGGCCGCCGTCCAGGGGCACCAGCGGACGCAGGTCGGGCGGGATGACCGGGATGACGTCCAGCATCATCCACTCCGGCTTGTTGCCGGACGAGCGGAACGCCTCGGCCACCTTCAGGCGCTTGGCGTACTTCTTCCGCTTCGCCTCGCTGGTGGTCTCGCGCATGTCCTTGCGCAGTTCCTCGGACAGCTTCTCCACGTCCAGGGACTTGAGCATCTCGCGGACGGCCTCGCCGCCCATGCCCGCGCTGAACGAGTCCTCACCGTGCTCCTGGAAGAGCCGGTGCATCTTCTCCTCGGAGATCAGCTCGCCCCTCTGGAGCGGCGTCGCCTTGGGGTCGATGACCATGTAGCTCTCGCAGTACAGCACCTTCTCCATCTCCTTGAGGGTGATGTCGAGCAGGTTGCCGATGCGGCTGGGCAGCGACTTGAGGAACCAGATGTGGGCCACGGGCGTGGCCAGCGTGATGTGTCCCAGGCGCTCACGGCGCACCTTGGACTGAATCACTTCCACGCCGCACTTCTCGCACACGACGCCACGGTGCTTCATGCGCTTGTACTTGCCGCAGTTGCACTCGTAGTCCTTCACCGGCCCGAAGATGCGGGCGCAGAACAGGCCGTCCCGCTCCGGCTTGAAGGTGCGGTAGTTGATCGTCTCCGGCTTCTTCACCTCGCCGTGCGACCACTGACGGATCTTGTCGGGCGACGCCAGCGCGATGCGGATGGCGTTGAACGACAGCGGGTCCTTCGGCTTCTCGAAGAAGTTGAAAATGTCCTTCACGTTGCCTCCGAAAACTTATGAGCGCCCATGGCGCCAAACGTTTCGGGCCCCCGCCCTGCGCCCGGCCAGCCGCTCCCTCCACGAGGAAGCAGCCAGCCGGTCAGGCGGGCGCACCGGCTTCTTTGAAAAGGCCTAGGCCTCGGTCCCCGACTTCCGGTCCTCGCCGTCGCCGCCACCCAGGAAGTCGCCGCCGAAGCTGCGCTGACGCTCCGGGGGCGCGCTCTCCAGCAGCTCCACGTCCAGGGCCAGCGACTGGAGCTCCTTGAGGAGGACGTTGAACGACTCGGGCAGGCCGGACTCCAGGACGTTGTCGCCCTTGACGATCGCCTCGTACATGCGCGTGCGGCCCACCACGTCGTCCGACTTGACCGTGAGGAACTCCTGCAGCGTGTACGCCGCGCCGTAGGCCTCCATCGCCCAGACTTCCATCTCGCCCAGACGCTGACCGCCGAACTGGGCCTTGCCGCCCAGGGGCTGCTGCGTGACGAGCGAGTAGGGCCCGATGGAACGGGCGTGGATCTTCTCGTCCACCAGGTGGTGCAGCTTGAGCATGTACATCACGCCCACGGTGACGTTCTGGTCGAACGGCTCACCCGTGCGGCCGTCGAAGAGCACCATCTGGCCGGAGCGCGGCAGCCGGCCCTCGTCGAAGAGGGCGTGCAGCTCCGTCTCGCGAGCGCCGTCGAACACCGGCGTCGCCACGTGGATGCCCTTCTTCAGGCGGCGGCAGAGGTCCTGCACCTCCTGGTCGGACAGGCCGTCCACGAAGTCACCGAAGGCCTTGTCGTCGTACACGGTCTTCAGCTGCTTCTTGAGCTGCTCGCCGCTGAAGTTCTCGTCGATGTAGCGCTGCAGCTGCTCGCCCACGCCCTTCGCGGCCCAGCCCAGGTGGACCTCGAGGATCTGCCCGATGTTCATGCGCGAGGGCACGCCGAGCGGGTTGAGGACGATGTCCACCGGACGCCCGTCCTCCAGGTACGGCATGTCCTCCTCGGGGAGGACGCGGGACACGACGCCCTTGTTGCCGTGGCGGCCGGCCATCTTGTCGCCCACCGCGAGCTTGCGCTTGATGGCGACGTACACCTTCACCATCTTGATGACGCCCGGGGGCAGCTCGTCGCCCTTCTTGATGCGGGCGATCTTCTCGCCGAAGGCCAGCTTCACGGCCTCCTTCGTGTCCTCCAGGCTGCGCAGGATGTCGCGCAGGCGCGCGTCCAGCGGATCACCGACGGAGATCTCGCCCCAGTACTTGTACGGCACCGTGGCCAGCAGCTCGTCGTTGAGGATGTCCCCCTTCTTCAGGAGGATCTTCCCCTTGTCGTCCACGAGCTTGCCCTGGACCTCCTTGCCGCGGACCAGCCCGCGGAGGCGGCTGTACGCGGAGTCCTGGAGGACCTTGATCTCGTCGTTCTGGTCCTTGAGGAGCTTCGCCTCCTCCATGGACTCGATCTGCTTGGCGCGCTCGTCCTTCTCCACGCCCTTGCGGCTGAACACCTTGGCGTTGATGACGGTGCCGACCACGCCCGGGGGCACGCGCAGGGAGCTGTCGCGCACGTCGCCGGCCTTCTCACCGAAGATGGCGCGCAGCAGCTTCTCTTCGGGAGACAGCTGGGTCTCGCCCTTCGGGGTGATCTTGCCCACCAGCACGTCGCCGGGCTTCACCTCGGCGCCGATGCGGATGATGCCGCTCTCGTCCAGGTCCTTGAGGGCTTCCTCACCCACGTTCGGGATGTCGCGGGTGATCTCCTCCTTGCCCAGCTTGGTGTCGCGCGCGATGCACTCGAACTCCTCGATGTGGATGGACGTGAAGACGTCCTCCTTGAGGATGCGCTCGCTGAGCAGGATGGAGTCTTCGAAGTTGTAGCCCTGCCACGGCATGAACGCGACGACCACGTTCTGGCCCAGCGCCAGCTCACCGGTCTCGGTGGCCGGACCGTCCGCGATCACGTCGCCCTTCTTCACCCGGTCACCCTTGCGGATGATGGGCTTCTGGTTGAGGCACGTGTTCTGGTTGGAGCGCTGGTACTTGAGCAGGTTGTAGATGTCGACCTCGCTCGACACGTCGCTCAGGGCCGCGTTGGAGTCCGCCTTCACCACGATGCGGCTGGCGTCCACCGACTCCACGATGCCGTCACGACGGGCCACGCACGTCACGCCCGAGTCGCGCGCGACGATGGCCTCGATGCCCGTGCCCACGAGCGGGGCCGCGGTGCGCAGCAGCGGCACCGCCTGGCGCTGCATGTTGGAGCCCATGAGCGCGCGGTTCGCGTCGTCGTTCTCCAGGAACGGGATGAGGGAGGCGGCCACCGACACCAGCTGGTTCGGGGACACGTCCATCAGGTCCACGTCCTCGGCCTTGACCTGGACGAACTCGCCGCTGCGGCGGCTCTGCACCAGCGCGTTGACGAACTTGCCCTTCTTGTCCGTCTCCGCGTTCGCCTGGGCGATGGTGTGCTTCTCCTCCTCGAGCGCCGAGTAGAAGGCCACGTCGCCCGTCACGCTGCCCGCGTCCACCTTGCGGTACGGCGTCTCCACGAAGCCGAACTCGTTGACGCGCGCATAGGTCGACAGCGACGCGATGAGGCCGATGTTCGGGCCTTCCGGCGTCTCGATGGGGCAGATGCGGCCGTAGTGCGTCGGGTGCACGTCGCGGACTTCGAAGCCCGCGCGCTCACGCGTGAGGCCGCCAGGCCCAAGGGCCGACAGACGGCGCTTGTGCGTGACCTCCGAGAGCGGGTTCGTCTGGTCCATGAACTGCGACAGCTGGCTGGACCCGAAGAACTCCTTGATCACCGCCGTCACCGGCTTGGCGTTGATCAGGTCGTGCGGCATGAGCGTCTCGATCTCCTGGAGGCTCATGCGCTCCTTGATCGCGCGCTCCATGCGGACGAGGCCGATGCGGTACTGGTTCTCCAGCAGCTCGCCCACCGCGCGGACGCGGCGGTTGCCCAGGTGGTCGATGTCGTCGATCGTGCCCTTGCCGTTCTTCAGGTCGATCAGGTAGCGGATGACCTCCAGGATGTCGCGCTTGGTCAGGATCTGACCGTCGAGGGGCTCCTCGAGGCTGAACTTGAAGTTCAGCTTGAGGCGGCCGACCTTGGACAGGTCGTAGCGCTCCGGGTTGAAGAACAGGTTGCTGAACAGGTTCGTCGCCGTCTCCGGCGTCGGGGGATCACCCGGGCGCAGGCGCCGGTAGATCTCCATGATGGCCTGCTCGGGGGACTCGATCTTGTCCAGCATCAACGTCTCACGCAGGTACGGACCCACGTTGAGGTTGTCGATGAAGAGGACCTTGAACTCCTTGATGTCGCGCTTGAGGAGCTCGTCCACCTTCTCCTGGGAGACCTCCTCGTTGCACTCGAGGATGACCTCACCGGTGTTCTCGTCCACCACGTCGTAGGCGGACACCTTGGTGAAGAGCTCGTCCGCGTCGATGGGCAGCTTGGTCATCTTCGCCGCTTCGAGCTTCTTGATGGCGGCGCGCGTGAACTTGCGGTTCTTCTTGACGATCAGCTCACCGGACTTGGTCTTGATGTCGCGCGTGGCGCGCTGACCCGGCAGGAGCTCCAGCTCGACGGACTTCTCGAAGTCCGCGGCGCTCTGCAGGTAGATGGTCTCGGTGGCGTAGTAGTAGTTGAGGATCTCCTCGGTGGAGCCCTTGAAGTCGAGCGGGTTCTTCTTCGCCGTGTCACCGACGGCGCCCAGGGCGCGGATGAGCACGGTGGCCGGCAGCTTGCGGCGCCGGTCGATGCGCACGTACAGCAGGTCCTTGTGGTCGAACTCGAAGTCGATCCACGAGCCGCGGTACGGGATGATGCGGGCGTTGTAGAGCAGCTTGCCCGACGAGTGGCTCTTGCCCTTGTCGTGGTCGAAGAACGCACCCGGGCTGCGGTGCAGCTGGCTCACCACGACGCGCTCGGTGCCGTTGATGATGAACGTGCCGTTCTGGGTCATCAGCGGGATTTCGCCGAAGTAGACCTCCTGCTCCTTCACGTCGCGAATGGACTGGGCGCCGGTCTCCTCGTCCTTGTCCCAGACGACCAAGCGGACGACGACCTTGATGGGCGCAGAGTAGGTCATTCCGCGCTGGTGGCACTCATCGACGTCGTACTTCGGCTTCTCCAGGTGATAGCTCACAAACTCCAGCGAGGAGGTCTCGTTGAAGTCCCGGATCGGGAAGACGGACTTGAAGACACCCTGAAGGCCAAGGTCCTCACGCTTCTCCGGGGCGATGTCGGCCTGGAGGAACTTCTCGTAGGATTGCTTCTGGATGTTGATGAGATTGGGAATGTCGATGATCTTCGCGATTTTCGCGAAGGTCTTCCGCACGCGGAAATTGTTCTGGATCTGCGTCGGCATTCGGTCTCCGGGGACGGCTGCTCGGGCGGGGCAAACTTCAGTAACGCGCGGCGGCGCCGGGAAATTTGGCAAATGTCAAATGGGCAAAGCCGGTGCCCCAGCAAAGGGAGCACCGGCCTGCTCATCCGATCAGCAGGCTGCCCGGGATTTCCCGGAAGAACAGGGCAGCCCCTGTACAGAACTACTTGATCTCGACGGTGGCGCCAGCCGCGGTGAGCTGGTCCTTGATCTTCTTGGCGTCGTCCTTGTTGACGCCTTCCTTGACCGTCTTGGGCGCGCCCTCGACCAGGTCCTTGGCCTCCTTCAGGCCCAGGCCGGTGATCGCGCGGATCTCCTTGATGACGTTGATCTTGTTGGCGCCGGCGTTCGCCAGCACCACGTTGAACTCCGTCTTCTCCTCAACCGGAGCGGCGGCGGCGGCGGGGCCCGCGGCGGCAACGGCCACGGCGGCGGCGGAAACGCCCCACTTGGTCTCCAGCATCTTCACGAGCTCGCCCGCCTCGAGGACGGTGAGCTTCGAGAGTTCTTCAGCAATCGCGTTCAAATCGGCCATGGAACTGTTCCTTCTGGTTGACTAACGGCCGGCGACCCATTTGGGCGGCTCGGCCGAAGAGGTTGCGGTAGAAATACTTCTCGGGACGATTACTGCCCCTGCGCCTTGTCCGCGTGCGCCTGGATGACGCGCGCGAGCTGCGACCCGGGGGCCGCGATGGTCCGGACCAGCTTGCCTGCAGGCTGGTTGAGCATGCCGAGCAACATCCCGCGCAGCTCATTGAGGCCCGGCAGCTTCGCCAGTGCCTTCACGCCGTTGGCGTCGACCCTGTTACCGGCGACGACGGCGCTACGGACCTTGATGGTCTCCATGTCCTTGATGAAATCCATCAGGATCTTCGCAGGAGCCACCTCGTCGTCGTAGCTGATGCACAGCGCCACGGGACCCGTGAAGTCATCCGAAATCGCGGAGACGGTCGTACCCTGAGCGGCACGGCGCGCCAGCGTGTTCTTGATGACCTTGTACTCGACCTGGCCCTCGCGGAACTTGCGACGGAGCCGGGTCACGGTCTCGACGTTCACCTTGGACGACTCCACGAGCACCGCGGTCTTGGTCCGCGCAAACTTCTCGTGAAGATCCTTGATCATCTCCTCCTTCTCGCTCTTCAGCACCTTGACTCACCTCCTTCATGGCCCGACCTGACGGTCGGGCGTGATGCCTGGGCCAAAGTGGCAGAGCGAGAGAGGAGCCTCCGAGAGGCACCACACCGCACCTCCAGTCTCGGCAGGGCTGACCTTGCGGCCGTTTGAACCAGCAGCGGATGGACGGCCCGACCGGTTGCCCGGTTCCCAACGGACGCGTCTTCCCCACTCCAGGTCCCTGCTGTCATGAACCAGGTCGGAACGCCGCGTCTCTCGACATGGCGCCCCAATTGCAAAAGCCGGGGGCCTATACCCCCGGCTTTCGCAAAGATCCAGCACTTTCTATCGGACTGATGTTCTCCGGGCGACAGGACTGACGCTCCCCGTCAGGGAGCGCACCCTTCCCTGCCCGTCCTGGCACCCGCGATTAGCGGTGACGCGCCAGGATTTCCTGGGTGTCGAGCTTGATGCCCGGGCCCATGGTCGTCGAGATGGCGATGCCCTTCAGGTACACGCCCTTGGCGGTGGCCGGCTTGAGCTTCATCACCAGGTCCACCAGCGCGTTGAAGTTCGCCTCGAGCTTGTCCGCGGCGAAAGAGGCCTTGCCCATCTTGGCGTGGACGATGCCCGCCTTCTCCGCGCGGAAGTCCACCTTACCGCCCTTGGAGTCGCGGATGGCCTTGGCGACGTCCATGGTCACGGTGCCGACCTTCGGGTTCGGCATGAGGCCACGGGGACCGAGCACCTTACCGAGGCGGCCGACGATACCCATCATGTCCGGCGTCGCGATGACGGTGTCGAAGTCGAGGAAGCCCTCCTCGATGCGCTTCTGGAGGTCCTCGGCGCCCACGATGTCCGCGCCGGCGTTGGCGGCCTCGGTGGCGCGCTCACCCTTGGCGAACACGGCCACGCGCACGGTGGCGCCGGTGCCGTGCGGGAGCACCACGGCGCCACGGACCATCTGGTCCGCGTGCTTCGGGTCCACGCCCAGGTTGATGGCGACGTCGACCGTCTGGTCGTACTTCGTCGCGCGGGTCTCGACCGTCTTCTTCAGCAGCGCGAAGCCCTCGGCGACAGGGTAGCGCTTGTTGCGGTCCACCAGCTCGTTGGACGCGCGGAACTTCTTTCCGGAGTTAGCCATTGCAGGAATCCTTGAGAGAGAGGGCGGGCTAGCCGACGACGTCGATGCCCATGGAGCGCGCGGTGCCAGCAATGGTGTTCATGCAGGCTTCGATGGACGCGGCGGTGGTGTCCTGGATCTTCTTCTTGGCGATCTCTTCCAGCTGCTTGCGGGAGATCTGCCCCACCTTCTCCTTGCCCGGCTTCTTCGCGCCCGAACCCTTCTTCTTCTCCGTGTGGAGACCCGCGGCCTTCTTGATGAGGATGGCGGCGGGAGGGGTCTTCAGGATGAAGGTGAAGGAGCGGTCCTGATACACGGTGATGATCACCGGGATGATCAGACCCTCCTTGGCCTCCGCCTGCGTCTTGGCGTTGAACTGCTTGCAGAACTCCATGATGTTCACGCCCTGCTGACCGAGCGCGGGACCAATCGGCGGGGCGGGGTTCGCCTTGCCGGCGGGGATCTGCAACTTGACCTGACCTGTGACCTTCTTCATCGGCGGACTGCTGCCTTTCGCGGGGGTGGTTCCGACGGGCTGTCAGACGGGACAGCCCTCCCACCCGTTGATCCGCGCCCGTTTCCCGGGCGCGGAAGACTGTTGAAACTAGCCGGTGGTCTTTTCCACCTGCATGAAGTCGAGCTCCACGGGGGTCGCACGGCCGAAGATGCTGACGAGCACGCGCACGCGGCCCTTCTCCGGGTTGACCTCTTCCACGGTGCCGTTGAAGTTGGCGAACGGGCCGTCGATGACGCGCACCGTGTCGCTGGTCTCGAACTGGACCTTGGGCTTGGGCTTGTGGGCGCCCTCGGTGACCTGCGCGGTGAGGCGCTCGACCTCGCGGTCCGACATGGGCCGGGGCTGCTCGTTCTGGCCGACGCCCGGGAACCCCGTCACCTTGGAGGTGTTCTTCACCAGGTGGACGGTGGTGTCGCTGAGCTCCATCTGGACGAAGATGTAGCCAGGGAAGAGCTTGCGGCGGGTGGTCTTCTTCTCGCCGTTCACCATCTCCACGACCTGCTCCATGGGGATGAGGATCTCACCAATCAGATCCTGGTCCTGCAGGCCCTTGAGGCGCACCTGCTCTTCCAGGTTCTTCTTCGCCTGGTTCTCGTAGTTCGAGTAGGTCTGGACCGTGAACCATTTCTTCGCCATTACAGCTTCCCCCACAGGGCAGGCAGCCACTCCACCATCAAGTTGTAGGCGACGGTGTCGATGCAGAAGAGCAGAACGGCCGCCACCAGCGAGGCGACGACCACGGCCATGGTCGACGCGCGGGTCTCCGACCAGGTAGGCCAGGTGACCTTCATCAACTCGGACGCCACGTCGATGGAGAGCGCGTGCGTACGAGGGTGGAAGTAGGCGGCCAGCACCACGGCCAGGCCGGCCACGTAGCCCACCAGGGTCGACACGCGCCAGCCGAGGCCTTCGAAGAGCTCCGCGTCGCTCCAGCCGAACCGGCTCCAGAGCAACCCGAAGACGTGCTCCAGGAAGAGGGCCAGGACGATGCCGGCGACGAGATAGAAGATGACCACGAGCCGCTTGGGGTCGATGCCCGAGCGGTTAGCCTGCTGGCTGGCCTCAGATGCCGTCGCCATGGTGCCTCACGAGGGACTGCGGAAGCGGGACTGCGAAAAGGCAGGGACCCCCGGCACCGCTCGGTACCGGGGGTCCCTGTACTGAAGCTGGCAGGCCAGGAGGGATTCGAACCCCCAACACGCGGATTTGGAGACCGCTGCTCTACCGTTGGAGCTACTGGCCTAAACCTTCATGAACCCAACGACCGACTAGACCTTGCCTTCTTTGTGGTCCGTGTGCTTGCGGCAACGAGGGCAGAACTTGCTCAGCTCGAGCTTGTCCTGGCTCTTCCGCTTGTTCTTCGTGGTCGTGTAGTTCCGCTCCTTGCACGTAGTGCACTCGAGCGAGATGATGGAACGATTACCCTTCGGCATGGCTTATCTCACCAGATGCGAGAAGGGAAGGCTACAGAAGCAGCCCTCCCTTCCGCAACTCAGTGCCCGTGGAAGCTGGTCGGCGGGAGGCCGATCAGGCGATGATCTCCGCAACGACGCCGGCGCCCACCGTACGGCCACCCTCGCGGACGGCGAACCGGAGCTCCTTCTCCATCGCGACCGGGGTGATGAGCTCCACCTCGATGGCGATGTTGTCGCCCGGCATGACCATTTCGACGTTGTCCGGCAGCTTCACCGTGCCCGTCACGTCCGTGGTGC
>NZ_RAWL01000236.1:0-13583 GCF_003668885.1 Corallococcus sp. AB049A
CCCCTGCGCGGCGCGAGCAGCGGCGGCGCATCTCCCGCCGCGTACAGGAACGGCTTGAGCGCGGAGCCGTAGGGCACGGCGCGGCGCACGTCTCCCTCCGAGAACAACACCTCCCCCGAGTGCCGGCACGCTGGGCACGGCCACCAGCACCGCCACCACCAGCGAAGTCCTCTGGACGGCGCCCTCCTGCGTATCTTCGGGCACAACTGCCTCGGTGACTGCCACTGTCACCAACGCCCTCGGCCTCTCCACCCACTTCGCGTTCACCCTCCAGGGCGGCGCAGCCTGCGCTGCAAGCAGCGGGGCTCATTTCGTGGCGGGCAGGTTTCATAATCTCGCCGTGAAGCAGGACGGCACCGTCTGGGCCTGGGGAGATAACTCCCAGGGCCAGCTCGGCGACGGGACCACCACCCAGCGCCTCACGCCCTTGCAGGTGCCGGGCTTGACAGGCGTCGCAGCCCTTTCCGTTGGCACTCTCCACTCGCTAGCCGTGAAGCAGGACGGCACCGTGTGGGCCTGGGGCGACAACATCCAGGGCCAGCTCGGCGACGGGACCACCACCGACCGCCTCATGCCCGTGCAGGTGCCAGGCTTGACGGGCGTCGTGGCCCTCGCCGCTGGCAACTACCACTCGCTCGCCTTGAGGCAGGACGGCACCATCTGGGCCTGGGGGAACAACGCCCAGGGTCAGCTGGGCGATGGGACCACCACCCAGCGCCTCACGCCCGTGCAGGTACCAGGCTTGGCGGCTGTCGCGGCCCTTGCTGGTGGATTCTACCACTCGCTCGCCGTGAAGCAGGACGGCACCGTCTGGGCCTGGGGCAACAACACCGAGGGCGAACTTGGCGACGGGACAACCACCGACCGCCGCACGCCCTTGCAGGTACCGGGCTTGACGGGCGTCGCGGCCCTCTCCGCTGGCAACTACCACTCGCTCGCCGTGAAGCAGGACGGCACCGTCTGGGCTTGGGGAAACAACGCCCAGGGCCAGCTCGGCGACGGGACAACGACCCAGCGCCTCACGCCCTTGCAGGTGCCAGGCTTGACGGGCATCGCGGCCCTCGCGGGTGGCACCCTCCACTCACTCGCCGTGAAGCAGGACGGCACCGTCTGGGCCTGGGGCGACAACTCCCGGGGCCAGTTCGGCGACGGGACCACCACCCAGCGCCTCGTGCCTGTGAAGGTGCCGGGGTTGACGGGCTTCGTGGCCCCCTCCACTGGCGGTACTCACTCGCTCGCCGTGAAGCAGGACGGCACCGTGTGGGCATGGGGCGAGAACGCCCAGGGCAGGCTCGGCGATGGGACGACCATCAGCCGTTTCACACCTGTGCGGGTGTCGGGCCTGAACCTCTGACGAGGCGCTGGGCGCTTGCGTTTGGCAGGCGCCCAGATTCAACCGGCCAATCCATCCTCGCCGCGGGTCGTCATGGGTGCGCTACAGCAGACGCGGTCCCATTGGCAGACATCCGCGCAGGGATGTCGGGTTGGACCGCCGTGGCGTGACCTGACTCAGGAGCAGGTTCACGGGTACTGATTGTAGACTCCTGCGGCACCCGGGGGGAGAAGTCCATGATGCAAGAGAGTCGAAGCGGGCTGGCGTGTCTGGCTTTGGGCTTGGTGTTGGCATTGACCGGCTGCGGTGGCCACCAGCAGCCAGTGGCGGAGGGTAACGCGCAAGTAGTGGTGACAGCGCCGCAGGCGCTCAGTGCCAGCGACGTCACCCGCGTGGAGCTCACCGTGTCCGGCACGGGGATGACGACGCGCACCGACGCGCTGGTGAAGACGGCCGGGCAGTGGGGCGGGGTGCTCGGGCAGTTGCCCGCCGGCACTGGCCGCACCTTCAGCGCCCAGGCTTTCGACGCGTCCAACACCGTGCGCTACGCGGGCCAGGTGACGCCCGTCACCATCCAGGCTGCCCAGACGACAGCCGTCACCCTTCTCTTGCAGGAGGTGAATGCGCCGCTGCCCTTCGAGAACGCGGCCCCGCGCATCCTCTCGCTGGTGGCCAGCCCCGGCACCGTGTCGCCGGGCGGGCAGGTGACCCTCCAGGCCACCGTGGATGATCCGAACGCCGGGGACGTCCTCATCTCCGCCTGGACGGCCAGCACTGGCAGCTTCGGCGCCGCCTCCAGCCTCACCACTGCGTGGACGGCACCCGCCTTCGCTGGCCCCGTGGTGTTGACATTGACGGTGACGGACTCCAAGGGCGCCTCCGCGGCCTTGAGTGTCACCGTCGCGGTGAGCACCGGCACCGGCAGCGCAGCCGTCAACGTCACCGTCAACACCTGGCCCCAGGTGGCCACGGTGACGGCGCTGCCGTCTTCCGTGGTAGTCGGACAGGCGACGGCGGTGTCGGCCGTCGCGAGCGACGCGGACGGGGACAGCCTCTCCTACCAGTGGACGACCTCGTGCGCGGGCACGTGGGCGAATGCCACCTCGGCGAGTGCCGGCTTCACGCCTTCGGCGCAGCCGTCCGGCGGCACGTGCACGCTCACTGTGGTGGCCTCGGACGGCCGGGGCGGCCAGGGGCATGGGAGTCTGGGCATCTACGTGGGCCCGGGGACTTCAGGGCGCATCCCGCCCGAGGTAGTAGAGGCCTTCCAGTCGGTGGCCACGGCGCCAGCGGCCGGGGGCACCGTCGTCTTCCGGGTGAGGGCGAAGGATCCGCAGGGCAGCGTTCTCACCTTCGCGTGGACTGCGAGCACCGGCACGCTGAGCACCGCCACCAGCACCGCCTCCACCAGCGAAGTCCTCTGGACGGCTCCCTCCTGTGTTTCCGTGAGCACCACCATCATCGCAACCGTCACCAATGCCTTTGGCTTCACGGTCACCCAGAGCTTCGCAGTGACGGGGCTTCCTGCCTGTGGTCCATCGGGTTGGGCCTCGACGGGCTTCATGGCTACGCATCGCTACGGGCACATGGCGACGCTGCTGCCCACCGGCAAGGTTCTCGTCTCGGGAGGGCAAAGCAGGGTCAGCTATCTGGCGACGGCGGAGGTGTACGACCCGGCCTCGGGCACCTGGAGTGCCACCGGCTCCATGGCCTCACCTCGCTACCTCCACTCCGCGACGTTGCTGCCCAACGGCAAGGTTCTCGTCTCGGGAGGGCAGAGCGGGAGCAGCTACCTAGCGACGGCGGAGGTGTACGACCCGGCCTCGGGCACCTGGAGCACGACAGGCTCCATGGCCTCACCTCGCTACTACCACTCCGCGACGTTGCTGCCTAACGGCAAGGTTCTCGTCTCGGGAGGCTCCAACAGCAGCGGCTACGTCGCAGCAGAAGTGTTCGACCCGGCCACAGGCACCTGGAGCGCTGCCGGTTCCATGGCCTCGCCTCGTGACCAGCACACGGCGGCTCTGTTGCTCAACGGCAAGGTGCTTGTCTCGGGGGGAAGAGACAATAGCGGCGCCATCGCGACAGCAGAGGAGTACGACCCCGCCGCGAACACTTGGAGCACGACGGGCTCCATGACCTCAGCTCGCCGCGTCCACAAGGCGGCGTTGCTGAACAACGGCAAGGTGCTCGTCTCGGGGGGAATCAATTCGCTCACCCGCCTCGCGACGGCTGAAGTTTACGACCCGACCTCGGGAACCTGGAGCACGACAGGCTCCATGGCCTCAGCTCGCCGCGAACATTCGGCGACGCTGCTGCCCAACAGCAAGGTCCTCGCAGCTGGGGGCAATAATACGAGCGGTACCCTCGCGACGGCGGAAGTGTACGACCCGGCCTCGGGCACCTGGAGCACGACAGGCTCCATGGCCTCCTCCCGCGATGGCTACACCGCGACGCTGCTGCCCAATGGCCAAGTGCTCGTTTCGGGAGGGCTCACCGGTAGCAGCCCATTTGCGGCAGCGGAGTTGTACACGCCCTGAAACCTGCGAGGGGCCATCGCTATTCATGTTTCACATGAGCTTGCCCGGGCGGATGGTGCCTCCGCCCGGGCAGGGGATGGGCCCAATGAATCGCAGCCCGCCTCTCTGGAACATTAGGCCGCGACGTCAATCCAGAGCGCGCTGCAGTCCTGCGAGGCGCGCAGAGTCAGGCCTCCCCGGAGCAGCTGCGCCCCCTCGCCCCTGGCGAGGACTCGCCCTTGCCCCAATTGCAACGCGGCATCCAGGGACAGCAGATAGCCGGCTCGTCCCGGGGCCACCTCGAGTGCGGTCTCCTGTCCCACTGCCACGTCCAGCCACCACACGCGCGCGTCGCTCCGAAGGGGCATCGCCTCGTCACCGGCCACCAGGTGGCGGCCTCTTCGGGCGGCCTGCGGTACGGAGCGGCGGAAGTAGGCGGGTGCACCGCCGTGCTGCGTGGGGGCGAACCACAGCTGAAGCATCCGCGTGTCTTCATCCGTCTCGTTGCCCTCTGCGTGGAACATGCCGTCCCGGGCCGAGACCAACTGCGCCTCGCGGGGACGCAGGGTCGTTCCGTGGGACTGATCTCCGTGGTGGCTCAGCTCGCCACTGAGGACGATGCTCAGGATTTCCATCTCCCGGTGCGGGTGGAGCGGGAAGCGCGAGCGAGGCGCGAAGGTGGCATCCGCCAGGACCTGAAGACTGCCGAGCGGGCGTCCCATGCCTGCGCTGGGGCCCACGGTGGCGATGAAGTGGTCGTGCAGGCGCAACCACGACAGCTCCGTGACCGGCAAGGAGGAGAGGGGACGCAGACGGACATCCGCCACGGGCTCAGGCTTCGGAGACGAGGAACAGCCGAGCGCGGCGAGCCCCAACAATCGGGCGCCGCCGCGCACCAGCGCACGGCGGCCGAGCTTCACGCCTTGCCCCCTTCCGGCTTCATCGCTCGAGCCAGCGCCTCGACCATCCGCGGTCCAGTCACGAAGCCGCTCGCGAGCACTTCGACGCCGGCGCCATCACGGAAGAGCACGGTGGGGAACCCGCTCACGCCCAGGGCCCGGACCTCCTGGAGCTCGTTCGCCGTCGCCCGCTTCGCGTCCGCATGGTCGAACCGGCTCAGGAACACCCTGAAGTCGAGGCCGTGCGCGGCGCAGATGCTCTCGTAGAAGGACGCCACGGTCGGGTCCTCTCCCTCGGCGTAGAACTTCCGCTGAATGGCGGCGAACACCTCGTACGCGCGCGTCTCCGGTCCAGGTATCTCCTCGAGCATCCCGCGCATGACGACGAACGCGCGGCACGCAGGCTCGGTGTCGTAGTTGAACGCCGGCCGGTCGAGGAACCGGGTGGAGAACGGCTGCCCGGTGCGCGCGGCAATCTCTTCCCAGTGGTGGCGCAGGAAGCCCTTGAACCGCTCGTTCCAGGGGTCCCCGCCTCCCGGACGGAGCCCGCCCACCCGGATGCGGAAGGGGAGGCCCTGACGGTTTGCCTCCGCCTCCAGTTGGCGGAGCCCGGGCGAGCCTCCCCAGCACCAGGAGCACATCGGGTCCCCCACGTACAGCACCTCTCGCACGAGTTCCTTGGCGCTCGCCTCAGCGCTCTCCAGCTCCGCGCCAGGAAGCGCGCACGTCCCGGTCTCGGGGTCACACAGCGCCTGCGCCTCAAGGGGCGTCTCGTCGTCGTTTCCGGGGCGATTCATGGCCAGCTCCTGGTTGCGTCATTGCCACGCCCTCAAGGGATAGCGCCAGCGCCTCCACTGTCTGCAGGTCGTCCCAGGCGATGTGCATGAACACACATGCTGTGCGCGTCCACGCGAGTCGTCAACGCAGGGGCTTGGCGCTCACGGGGAGCGACGCCGCTTGGCCTCGACATTGCCGAGCGCGCGGGCCCCATGCGCTGCTACGCGGCGACCAGCACCTTCGAGACCCCGCTCGACGGGCCGCTGGCGAGCTGCCGGACCGCGCCGGCGGGGTTCTTGGCGGACACGTGGAAGGCCTGGGCCTCGGTACCGGAGAAGCTACCCTTGGCCTGCACCTGGAAGGTGCTCTGCGGCAGGGTGACCCCGCTGACCTGCGTCCCTTCGATCAGCTGGGCGATGGTGCCCTTGAACTTCTGGTCATGCCCCTTCTGGTCCTTGTAGGTGACCTTCAGGTCCGCGCTGGCGAGGAACGTCGCGGTGAAGGTGGTGTCCACCTGATCCTCGTCCACCTCGAAGGTGACGATGACCGTGGAGTGCCCCTCCACCGGGACGGTGGTCGAGTAATTCCACTTGTGGGCGATGCTGCTCGTCTGGGTGGTGCTCACGCCGAAGTTGAGCTTCACCGTCGTCTTGCTGCCTCCGAAGAACGGAAGGCCGACGTTGAACTCCTCGTCCAGCTCGAGCCCGGCAGTGACGGTCCAGCCGATGGTGTCGGTGGTGGTCTTGTCCACCGTGAACTGTTCGCTGGTCGTGATGTTCAGCGAGTTCTCGTACGTGGAGGACTGCAGCACGTCAGGCCTGCTCCCCTTGGACTGCAGGGTGGCGTAGTCAATCGTCAGCAGTTGGAACGAGCTGTTGTCCAGGTCGACGTCGACCTTCTTCAGCCCGGCGTTCTCCAGGGCGGTCTGGATTTGCTGCTGCACGAGCTTCTTGGCGTTGGGGAAGTTGGAGTTGCTGCCCATATTGTTCTCGCAGGTGAGGGCCCCTCGATTGAGGCGCACTCAAGCTTGAGCAAGCGACGTGCCGCCTTCGCCCGCGGCCCGGCACGGGGCGGGACAACAGGGGAGCGCCTCTCCTCCCGGCGCGGCGGGTGTGCCGGCGACGTGTCGGCGACGTGTCGGCGACATGGGCAATTTGGGGAGGGGAGTTCGGTCTCTCGACGAGCTGAGCGGCTATCGGCGACAGACCGCAGTCAGGCCTGTCACCAGGCCCGAATCAGCCCCACGGCGGCGCCGCCCAGCACCAGCCACGCGGAGTTGACCCGCCAGCGGAGCAACAACGCGGCTCCAAGCACGGCCAGGGCCACGGTCCAGCCGTCCACCAGGGCCGCGCGGCCCAGCTGCCAGGTCACCACGGCCATGAGGGCCAGTGAGGCCGCGTTGACGCCGTCGAGCACCGCGCCCGCGGTCCGGGATCGGCGAATCCGGGGGATCAGGGGGCCGCTGAGCGCCACGAAGACGAAGGCCGGCAGGAAGATGCCCAGCGTCGCGAGCCCGGCGCCGGGCGTACCGCCCACCAGGTAGCCGATGAACGTCGCCGTGGTGAAGACGGGGCCCGGCGTGAGCTGGCCCACGGCCACCGCGTCCAGAAGCTGGGCCTCCGTGAGCCAGCCCCAGCGCTCGACGAGGTCCGCCCGGAGGAAGGCCAGGAGGACGTAGCCGCTGCCGAACAGCACGCTGCCGACCTTGAGGAAGAACAGGAACAGGCCGCCCAGACTGGCCGGAACGGGGGCCGTGGCCGCCAGGGCCGTGACGCCGTTGAGGGCGAATGGCGTCAGGACGAGCGCCGGCCTGGACTCGGGGGACGACCGGACGTGGATCCAGGCCGCCAGGGCGCCTCCGGCCACGGCCAGGATGAGCAGTTCGTTGACCCCAAGGGCGCTCGCCAGGGCCGAACCGACCGCCACGGCGATCCGGGGCCGGGTCGTCAGGGCCGTCTTGCCGAGGCCCCACAGCGCCTGGAGGACCACGGCCAGGATCACGGGTTTGACGCCGTACAGGAGGGCGCCAGCTTGCGGCAGGGTGCCAAAACGCACGTAGGCCCAGGCCGCCGCGAGCGTCAGGAGCATCGCCGGAACGATGAAGCACGCGCCGGCCACCACGAGCCCGGGCCAGCCGGCGCGCCGGTGGCCCAGGTGGATGGCCAGCTCGGTGGAGTTGGGGCCCGGGATGAGGTTCGTGGCGCCCAGCAGGTCGAGGAACTCCTCACGGGGGAGCCACCGGCGCCGCCGCACGAGCTCGTCTTCCATCATGGCGATGTGCGCGGCAGGGCCCCCGAAGGCCGTCAGCCCCAGCCGGAGGAAGACCCAGGCGACTTCGCCCAACGAGCCCGAGCTCATCGCGAAGGAGCCAGGAGCCAATCCTGACGTTTCAGAAGGGCGACCACACGGGCGCGGATGTCGTCGCGGATCTCCCGGACCCGGGGCATGGGCTGGCCCTTGGGGTCGTCCAGGGGCCAGTCGTCACGCTTCAGACCCGGGACGACCGGGCATGCGTCGCCACAGCCCAGGGTGATGAGCCATCCGGCGTTCCGGGCCAGTTCGTCCGTGAGGAGCCGAGGCAGGGTGCCGGACAGGTCGATGCCGGCCTCGGCCATGACGGCCTGGACCTCCGGGTGGACCCGCGCACCGGGTTGCGTCCCGGCGGAGAGGGCACGTGCGCGGGTGGGATCCGCGAGCGCGTTGAAGAATGCCGCCGCCATCTGTGAGCGGCCCGCGTTGTGGACGCAGGCGAACAGGACCGTTTCCATCGCGCCGATTTCACCAGAGAAGCAGGGGGACCCGGAGAAACGACCGCGAAACAGCCCAGGAGAAAGACCCCAGGACACCCCAGAGGCTTGGTTTACATAACGCTTCTTATCAGACCTTTCGACTGGGGGTTCCCCAGGGATTCCAGGCGCTTCCCCGGGCCCGTCCCAGGCCCCCGATACCGTCCGCCACCTACCGCCGGACCCCGGTCCCCGGCATCTCGTGCTTCCCGAGTCCGGGTCCGCACCGTACCTTGCCGCGCCATGCGCTTCTTCCGACGAACCGGACTCGCCGCGCTGTGCGGCCTCACCGCGGCCCTGCTCACGGGCTGCCCCGACAAGACGGCCCAGGCCCCCGTGGACGGCGGCGTCACCGGCGCCGCGGCCGTGCCCGACTCCGGCCCCGAGGCCGTCGTCTTCACGCTCTCGTACCTGTCCCCGGATGGCGGCTCCGCGCTCATCCCCCTGGCCCTCGAGGAAAAGCCCCTCGTCGAGCCCACCTCCGACCTGGAGCTGCGCAGCACCCTGGGCCTCAAGAACTACCGCGTCCGGCTGATGGACGAAGCCGACCGGGCCATGGTCTCCGACGACTCCGTGTCCGAGGCCGACGACGGCCTCGTGTACCGCATCCACCTGCCGCAGCCGCTCAAGACCGGCTTCTCGTACACCCTGGTCGTGGACGCCCAGACCGGCTCCTCGTTCCAGGACTCGCGCGGCCGCGACGTGGATGACCTCCGGGCCGCGTTCCAGATCATCGGCGACAAGGAAAAGCCCAAGCCGCCTCCACCGCCCGCCAAGGGCGGCAAGAAGCGCAAGTAGCCGTCATTCCTGGGTTTCGGACTGCCCCGGCGCCTGATCCGGCAACGGCTCGGGCGTCGACGGCGCCGGCGTCGGCAGGTTCAGCGCCGTGCGCAGCTCCCGCAGCTTCGCCTGGATGACCCGCATGTTCCCCGGGCCCATCCGCAGCAGATGCTTCTGGGCCTTGCTCAGCCGCTCCAGCTCCGGCGACGCATAGACATACAGCGCGCCCTGGGGCTCCACCTCCACCGGCCCCTGCGGCACCGGCACCGCCAGCAGGTGCTGGATGGCCCGGCCGAACGCCGTCTCGAAGCCCTGGTCCGGCGGAGCAATCTCCCGGTACGCCTGGTCAATCAGCGGCTTGAGCTCCCGGTACACCATCGCCGCGCCGGACGCGTCCAGCGACCCCAGCACCCGGGCCACCACGTCGTAGCGCGCGTAGCTCACCGGCGCGATCTGCGAGCGCCCGTTCGCCCCGGCCGCGCCCACCTGGAACGCCCCCACCGGCGCCATGAACAAAAGCGACGCCCGAGGACTCTCGCCGTCGGCGATGTTGCTCACGGACGCCGTGAACCGGCGCGCCAGGTCGCGCTCCTGCAGCCACTTCGCCAGCTCCGGGTCCACCGACAGCTTGCCCACCAGCTCGCGGATGCGGCCGTCGCTCTCCGGCAGCGACACCTCCGGCGGCGCCTCCGTGCCCGCGTCCACCACGGGCGGCGCCGTCACCACCGGCGGCGGCTCCACCTGGCGCCTCAAGCCGAAGTACGAACCCACCACGCCCACGACCATCAGCGCGACCAGGACGCCCAGGACCTTGCCGCGCGACGGAGCCTTGGGTGGCTCGGCCTGCGGTGGCGGCGGAATGGCTCCAGGCCCCTGATTCACGAAGTTCGGATCGCTCATGTGCCCGGACCTTACAGACAGGCCTCCGGACCATTCCACGCGGCCGTGAACAATCCACGCGGCCGGTGTTCACCGCGCGGACAGCACCTCGTCCGGCAGGCGCCAGAGCTGGCCGTCCTCGGGCGACAGGATGAAGCCGCCGGGCAGGAGGTGCACCGACGTCACGGCCTCCGTGGACAATGGCAGCTCCCACGCGCACACCGGACGCAAGGAGTCAGGGTCCAGTTGAAGCAGGTACCACTCCCCCGCCTCCAACAGGTCCTCCACCGCGACCAGCACCGCCCGCTCCGTCACCAGCCCGCTGTACCCCGTGGCGAGCGTGCCCTGTTCCGGCAGCAGGAACTCCGCCGCCAGCGTGGCCTCCGGGTACGTCCAGCGCCGCACCCACGTGCCGCCCACGCCAATGAAGCCCGAGCCGTCCGGCAGGAACCCCGCCGGATAGAACGGCGCCTCCTCCGACGCCACCGCCGCGCCACGCACCAGCCCCGCCGCGCCGCGCTCCACGAACGTGAGCCACGTGCCCTCCTGGCCCTGGCTCACCGCCACGCCCATCACCGGCAGGCGCGGATGCGGCACCCATTCATGCAGCCCGTCCAGGTCGTCCTCGCCCACGACGGGCGCGGCGAGCTCCAGCCCGGCCTCCGCGACGTCTGATAACGTTCGGGTATCCAGGACGCGCACGCAGGACCGGCCGTCCTCGACGCTGCTCGTCCACAGGCCCTCGCCGGTGATGTCGAACCCGAGGGTCTGCGTGTCCCGCGTCCACGCTCGCGCCGGCGTCGCCACCTGACTCCCATCCAATGCCTGGCCCACCAGCTCGATGCGCCCCGGGCCCAGCACCGCCGCGCACCGGAGCGACGGATGCAGCGCCACCAGCCGCGCCGTCCGGGGCAGCTCCAGCGCATGCCCTGGCGGCCAGGACTCGCGAGCCCCGAGCACGGCCAGGCGCCGCGCCCCCACGGCCAACCCCAACGCATCGTCCGAGGGAGGCAGCACGAAGCCATCCCCCGCCCACTCCGCGTCCATCACCGGCAGCGTGGTGATCCGCGTGAGCGCCACGCGGCGGCTGGGAATGCCCCACGGCGTGCCGGGCCGCGGCCGGCCAATCCAAGGCACGACCTGGCCGCTCAGGAATCCTGCTCCATGGCCCGCACGCGCGCGAGCGTGTCCACATCCCGCTCGGTGGGGCCCAGCTCCAGCAGCAGCCGGCTCACGTCGTACAGCAGGTCGCCGCGCTCGAAGACCTTCAACCGGGGGACGTCCAGGTTCAGGTCGTCCGCGCCCTTGTTGTAGGCCAGGTCCATCAGCGACCGGAGCTGGAACGAGTCGTAGAGGTTGTACTCCACCAGGTAGCGCAGGGCCTCCACGTCGCCGCGCCGCAGGTACGCGCGCCACAGCAGCACCGCGTCGTAGCCATTCACACCCTTCAGGTGCGGCGGCCGGCCCACGCCCAGCTTGTCTTCAATCTCCTTCAGCCCGCCGCCCATCCCCAGCCGCCGCGTGACGAAGCGCAAGTCGATGTGCGCCTCCGGCACCGGGAAGTTCTTCGCGCCGAAGTACTCCTTCAGCACCGGCACGTCGAAGCACGAGCCGTTGAACGTCACCCACAGCCGCCGCTTCGCCAGGCCCTCCGGCAGCGCGTCCATGTTGCGGCCCTGGATGTAGACGTGCAGCCCCTCGGCGTCGAAGAGGCTCACCACCGTGGGCACCTGCGTCTTGCTGCCGTCCGTCTCGATGTCGAAGTAGACGGCGTCGTCCTGGAACTCCGGGAACAGGCGCCAGTGCTCGCGCGGCGGCACCATCCGGGCCAGGTCCTTCAGGTCCTTGCGCTCCAGCGCCGCACGGGCCTCCGCGATGCGCTCGCGGGCCGCCGTGTCCGCCTTGCGGCTGATGACGATGCCGCCGTCCGGGAAGTCATCCCAGGTCCGGATGCCCTTGGACCACAGGTCCTTCTCCCGCCACGGCCCCACGCCGGGGATGAGCTGGAAGGTGTGCCGCAGCATCAATCGAGCGCACCCAGCCTTCCCGCCAAGAGGTCGTCCAGGAGCGGCACGTCCGCCTCGCAGAACGGCAGCGCCTGCATCTCCGTGGGCGTGTGGAACGCCAGCTGGTGCGCGCCCAGCGGCTTCGGCTCGCCGGATTCAATGGTGGCCGCGAACAGCACCAGCTCCACCGTGAGGTCCGGGTACGTGTGGCGGCCCTCCCACAGGCGGCGGCCCACGGACAGCTCCACGTCCAGCTCCTCGCGGCACTCGCGCGCGAGGGCGGCCTCGTCCGTTTCGCCCGCCTCCACCTTGCCGCCGGGGAACTCCCAGAGCAGCGCGCGGCTGCCACCGGGGAGGCGCTGCTGGACCAGGTACCGCGGCCCGCCGTCTTCCGGACCGGGCCGGGGAATCAGCGCGGCCACCACCCGCACCGTCCGGGGCACGGCGCGCGTCACCCGCGCGGCCCCTTCTTCACGTCGTTCATGTCCAGCGCGTACAGGTACGCGTTGTTGGACAGCACGTACACGCGCGAGCCCACCACGAACGGCGGCGCGGAGATGCCCACGCCCGGGTTCCACGCCATGCGCGACCTACCCGTCGTCGGGTCGACGAACAGCAGCGCGCGCTCGTTGGGCACCAGGAGCATTCCCCGGGCCAACACCGGAGCGAGCGCCGTCCTATCCTTGAGGGGGAGCGACCAGATGAGCTTCCCCGTCTCCCCCAGGTAGGCGTCCACGCGGCCGTCGCCGGCGGCGAACACCACCTCGCCCCGCGCGAGCAGCGACGTCAGGCCGCCCACGCTGGCGTTCCAGATGACCGCGCCGGTGTCCGCCTCCAGGGCGTACAGGCCGTTCTTGTACGAAGCGACGTAGAGCCGCCCCGCCGAGTCGAGCGCCGGCGTGGTGTCCACGTCCAGGAACTCCGTGCCCGAGCCGGACAGGGACTTCTCCCAGATGACCCCGCCGTCATCGACCTTGAGGGCGACGAGGAAGCCGTCGGAGAAGCCGACGTACGCGGTGCCCTGGTCCACCCTGGGCGCGGAGGCGCCCCGGACCGTGAAGCCCGACGGCGGATCGCGCCGGTACTGCCACACCCACGTGCCGTCCGTCGCCTTCACCGCGAACACCGTGTCGGTGTCCGTGGTCACCAGCACCAGGCCGTCCGCGAGCACCGGCACCGTGGCCAGGGACTCGCTGGTGGCGTACTTCCACTTCACCGCGCCGGTGCGGCCGTCGAGCGCGTACAGCACGCCGTCGCCGCCCGGCAGGTAGATGACGCCCTCGCTGGCCAGGCCGCCCGCGAGCGCCCGGGCCCCCGTGCGGAAGGTCCACGCCACCTTCGCGTCCGGACCGACCGCGCGCACGTAGCCGTCACGCGTCTGCACGATGACGTTGCGGCTCTCCGGGTCGTACACCGGGGAGGCGGGCTCGCGCGGCGAGTACTCCAGCAGCGGGACCTTGTCGATGAGCCCCGTCCACCAGTCCACCTGGAAGAAATCCACCGGCGGCTGACGGGGCGCCGCGGGCAGCTCCGGATTGCCGTACAGCGGCGCCGAGGCACACCCGGCCAGGAGCCCCACCCCGGCCACCATTCCCACCCACCGC
>NZ_RAWL01000237.1:0-13571 GCF_003668885.1 Corallococcus sp. AB049A
GCCCCAGCAGGCCCAGCCCCACCCACGCCGCTGGAGCCACCCCGGTGGCCGCGCAGTCACAGCTCCAGGGGTCGATGATGTCGTCGCCCTCATCCCCGAAACTGACGGACCCCGCATCCACCGCCGTTCCCGCATCGGGTTCGGGGCAGGCGATGCACACGGTGACGGTCTCGCCCATGGCTTCGCGTCCCAACGAGTCCGTCACGACGACATCGAGGAAGTGGGGCCCCGGCTCGAGCCCCGAGATGTCCCAGCGGCCGGGAGCGCCCCCCACGGAGTAGGTGGGCCCCGGGCCCTCGCGTGTCTCCAGCAACAGCCAATCCACCCGGAAATCCACGCGCGCGCAGCCCACGTCGTCGACGCACTCGCAGGAGAAGTCGGCCAGGGGCCCTGACAGCCGTTCGTCCTGGAGCGGGGCGATGATGCGGGCCACAGGGGGCTGGTCCTCCCCCACGACGAGCCGGAAGGACAGCTCCGCATCGGGTTGCAGCCCATTGCTCGCCACCACCACCACGTCCACCTCTCCCGTCTCCGTCGGTATCCACGTGAGGTTGCCCAGCGCATCCAGGCCCATCCCCGAAGGCGCGGTGCGCAGGGCATACGTCGGCGCGGGCCGTCCCCGCGCGTGCACGCCGAGCAGATAGGGGAAGTACGTCACGGTCCGGGTGACAGGCACGGTGGTGAAGACCGGAGCCAGGGGGTCCTGATCCGCTTCCGTCACGACGAGGGTGACCGGCTCCAGGCCCGGCGCGGACACCGTGAAGGTGGCCGTGCCGTCCTCGTTGTCCGCATCCTTCGCGGCCGCCAGCACCACCTGCTGGGGAATGTGCCGGGTGGCTGCTTCGAACGTGAGCGACGCACCTTCCCGCACCGTGAGGTCCCCGTCGCCGTCCGTCCGCGCCACCGTGACGGGGATTGGCGCATCCGGGTCGCCGGACAATGGGTAGCCGTACACCGCTACGTCGAAGGACGCCGTGCCCCCTTCCACCACCGTCACCGCCGACACGTACAGCATCAGGTGCAGGGGTTCAGGGACTCCCGCCTCCGGCCTGGGGGTGGGAAGGGCAGCAGACCCTGCCCACGCGGTGGAAGACAGACAGACCCCGAGCCAGCACAGGAGCAGGTGGCGCATGCCCCGGACGCTACCCTGTCCTCACCCCACCCGCGCGAGCGCGTCCACGAACTGTTCGCGCACGCGCGTGGCCAGCGCCGCGGAGTCCGGCCCGAAGGTCTCCGGCGGCAGCGCCGGCATCACCCGCACCGTGACGTTCGCGCGAAAGCTCATCCACGGTCCGTCCCCGTCCACCAGCTCGCGCGTGCCGCGCACCAGCACCGGCACCACCGGCACGTGCTCCTCCAGCGCCAGCTGGAACGCGCCGCGCTTGAAGGGCAGCACCTCTCCGGACGAATACGTGCCCTCCGGGAAGATGAGCACCGGGATGCCCTTGCGGAGCCACTTGCGGCACGGCCCCAAGAGCTGCTCCATGGACGTGGAGCTGCCGCGCACGATGGGCACGTAGCCCAGGAGCGTCATCATCCAGCCCACCAGCGGCGTGCGGAACAGCGACGCCTTCGCCACGAACTTGTACGGCGTGAACAGCCCCATCACCGCCAGGATGTCCGCGAACGACTGGTGATTGACGACGTAGACGCACGGCCCTCTGGGCAACAGCTCCCGCCCCTCCACGCGCACGCGCCACCCGGGGGACGCGTGCAGCCACAGCCCGTAGCACCACCGGCACACCAGCACGTGCAGCCACTGGCGGTCGGGATCCAACGGATACGCCACCACGAACAACACCGCGCCCAACGTGAAGAGGAGGGGCGCGGTGACGAGGAACAGCGCGAAGAACCACAGCGAGACGACGTAGCGCATGCGTGAGGTCCGCCAGGATTACCACGTTCCCGCGCCGCCCTCTCATGCCCGGCCGCCCTCCGGAGGAGCCGGGGCTCCCGGAACGCCGGGGCAGGCAAGACGTCAGGCCCGCATCATTCTCCTGCAATGCGCTTGCAGGGCCGCCAGATTAGCGCCTTAAGGTGCCAGGCGTACCCGGAGGGAGAACCGCATGGACGCGCAGGGAGTGCACATCGAAACCCATCCCCGTGAGGGCGAACCGGTGTTCAGCGCGGGGCGGCCGGACCCCTGCACCCTGGTCCTCTTCGGCGCCACGGGCGACCTGGCCGAACGCAAACTATTCCCCGCCCTCTTCGAGCTCGCCCGCGCTGGCCTGCTCCCCGAGAACTTCGCCATCGTCGCCTACAGCCGCTCCAAGCTGGAGGACGGCCCCTTCCGCGAGCACGTGAAGGAGGGCCTGAAGAAGTTCGCCCGCACGCAGCCCCTGGATGAAGCCGCGGTGAAGCGCTTCACGGAGACCATCGAGACCGCCTCCGGCGGCTACGACGATCCGGAGGCCTTCAAGCTCCTGGGCCAGAAGCTCCAGGACCTCTCGAAGCGCCGCAAGACGGACGGCAACCAGCTCTATTACATGGCCACGCCGGCCTCCACGTTCCCGCAGATCATCCAGAGCCTCTCCGGCGCGGGCCTCCTCAAGCGTGAGGAGCAGCCCGGCCAGAAGCCCTGGCACCGGCTCATCATCGAGAAGCCCTTCGGTCACGACCTGGAGAGCGCGAAGGCCCTCAACAAGACGCTGGGCTCGGCGCTGGATGAGAAGCAGATCTTCCGCATCGACCATTACCTGGGCAAGGAGACGGTGCAGAACATCCTGGTGTTCCGCTTCGCCAACGCCATCTTCGAGCCGCTGTGGAACCGCCAGCACATCGACCACGTCGAAATCACCGCGGCGGAGGCCATTGGCGTGGAGGGCCGCGGCGGCTTCTACGACGAGACGGGCGTCATCCGGGACATGGTGCAGAACCACCTGCTCCAGGTGCTGGCCCTGTGCGCCATGGAGCCCCCGGTGTCCTTCGCCGCGGAGGACATCCGCGATGAGAAGAACAAGGTCTTCCGCGCGCTGCGCCCCGTGGAGGGCGGCGACGTGCCCCAGCACGTGGTGGTGGGTCAGTACGAGGGCTACCAGGACGAGAAGGGCGTGACGAAGGGCTCGCGCACGCCCACGTACGTGGCCATGAAGATGAACATCGACTCGTGGCGCTGGCAGGGCGTGCCCTTCTACCTGCGCGCGGGCAAAAATTTGAAGAAGCGCCTGACGGAGGTGTCCATCCACTTCAAGACGGTGCCCCTGGGCCTGTTCAGCGGCGGCGGCGCCACCTGCCAGCGGCTGCAGCCCAACGTGCTCACGCTGCGCATCCAGCCGCACGAAGGCATCGCGCTGTCCTTCGAGTCCAAGATCCCCGGCGAGGACGTCAACATCGGCGGCGTCACCATGGACATGGACTACGCGGAGAGCTTCAAGAAGCCCGTGCCGGAGGCGTACGAGCGGCTCTTGCTGGACTGCATGCGCGGCAACGCCACCCTCTTCGCGCGCCAGGACAGCGTGGAGCAGGCCTGGGGCTACATCACGCCCATCCTGAAGGCGCTGGAGACGGACGAAGGCGGCCCCGTCCACACCTACGCCAGGGGCAGCAAGGGCCCCGACGCCGCGGACGCGCTGCCCGCGAAGAACGGCCGGCGGTGGTCCACGCTATGAGCCAGCCCCTCGTCGTTCCCTCGGACCGTCTGGCCCGCGAGGCCGCGGACTGGATGGCGCGCGAGCTGGAAAAGGCGCTCGCGACGAAGGCCCGCGTGAGCCTGGCCCTGTCGGGCGGCAACACGCCCAAGCCCGCGTACCGGATGCTCGCGGACCACCAGCTCCCCTGGGAGCGCGTGGACGTGTACTTCGTGGACGAGCGCTTCGTGCCGCCGGACCACAAGGACAGCAACTACCTGCTGGTGAAGCAGTCGCTGATTGAGCCCCTGAAGCTGCCGGACGCGCAGGTGTTCCGCATGCAGGGCGAGCGCACGGACCGCGACGCCGCCGCGCGCGACTACGAGAAGACGCTGCCCGCCCAGCTGGACGTGGTGCTCATTGGCGTGGGCGAGGACGGCCACACCGCGAGCCTCATGCCCGGCCACCCTGCCTTGCAGGAGCGCACGCGGCGGGTGCTGGCGGTGGAGCAGAGCGCGAAGCCGCCGCCGTGGCGGATGACGCTGACCTTCCCCGTGCTCCAGGGCGCGGGGGCGGTGCTGGGGCTGGTGGCCGGCGAGGGCAAGCGGGACGCCATGCGGCGCATCCTCGCGGGCGATATGTCCCTGCCCGCGTCGCACGTGACGAACACGCAGTGGATGTTGGACCCCTCCGCCCACGGGTGAGGCGGATCCTCTGGAGGGAACGACGATGAGCGAACAGACGAAGCCAGCGCAGTTCGGCGTGGCCGGCATGGGCGTGATGGGCGCGAGCCTGGCCCTCAACATCGCGGACCACGGTTTCCGCGTCGCCGTGTGGGACCGCCACCCGGAGAAGCTCCAGCAGGTCCAGCAGGAGAACCCGAAGCAGGCCCTGCAGGGCTTCGCGGAGCTGGAGAAGTTCGTCGCCGGCCTGGAGCGCCCGCGCCGCATCCTCCTGATGATCACCGCCGGCGCCGCCGTGGACGAGATGATGGGCCGGCTGTTCCCGCTGCTGTCGCCCGGCGACGTCATCATGGACGCGGGCAACTCCTGGTACCTGGACACGCGCCGCCGCGAGGCCCTGTGCAAGGAGAAGGGCTTCCACTTCCTGGGCATCGGCGTGTCCGGCGGTGAGGAGGGCGCGCGCAACGGCCCGTCCATCATGCCCGGCGGCCCCAAGGACGCGTACGCGCTGGTGCAGCCCGTGCTGGAGGCCATCGCCGCGCGCAGCGAAGAGGGCCTGTGCGTCACCCACGTGGGCCCGGAGGGCGCGGGCCACTTCGTGAAGATGGTGCACAACGGCATCGAGTACGCCGACATGCAGCTGCTCGCGGAGACGTACGACGTGCTGCGCCGCGGCCTGGGCCTGGACACCGCGCAGCTGGGCGACCTGTTCAGCAAGTGGAACGAGGGCATCGCCGAGTCCTTCCTCCTGGAGACCACCATCAAGGTGCTGCGCAAGCGCGACCCGGAGACGGGCAAGCCGCTGGTGGACCTGGTGCTGGACAAGGCCGGCCAGAAGGGCACGGGCAAGTGGACGGTGCAGGTGGCGCTGGACCTGGGCGTGCCGGTGCCCTCCATCGCGTCCGCGCTGGACGCGCGCAACCTGTCCTCGCGCAAGGACGAGCGCGTGGCCGCGGGCAAGAAGCTCCACGGCCCCGACATCTCCCTGTCTTCCGACGAGAAGAAGGAGCTGGCCTGGTGGGCGCACGACGCGCTCTACGCGGCGCGCGTGGTGACGTACGCGCAGGGCATGCGGCTCATCCAGGCGGCGTCGGACGAGAACAAGTGGGGCGTGTCGCTGGCGGAGATGGCGCGCATCTGGCGGGGCGGCTGCATCATCCGCGCGAAGCTGCTCACCCCGCTGCGCGAGTCCTTCCAGCAGCAGCCCAACCTGCCCAACCTGATGGTGTCCGAGGCCTTCGCGCCCGTGCTGGACAAGATGGCCCCGGCGTGGCGCAAGTTCGTGGGCGTCGCGACGAAGGCGGGCATCCCGGTGCCCGTGTTCAGCAGCAGCCTGGCGTACCTGGACAGCTACCGCAGCCCGGAGCTGCCGCAGAACCTCACCCAGGCCCAGCGCGACGCGTTCGGCGCGCACACGTACCAGCGCCGGGACAAGCCCGACGCCGGCTTCGTGCACTCGGACTGGCTGAAGTAGTCCCCTGCCCCTGCGCGCCGCCTATTTCTTCTGGGTGGCGCGCAGCTCGGCGCGGCGGATCTTCCCGCTCACCGTCTTGGGCAGCTCCGTGACGAACTCAATCTCGCGCGGGTACTTGTAGGGCGCCGTGGTCTTCTTCACGAAGTCCTGCAGCTCCTGCGCGAGCTGGGGTGACGGCGAGTGCCCCGGCGTCAGCAGCACGTACGCCTTGATGCGCTGGCCAAGCTTGTCGTCCGGCACGCCGATGACGGCGGACTCGGCCACCGCCGGGTGCTCAATCAGCGCGGACTCCACCTCGAAGGGGCCCACGCGGTAGCCGGACGTCTTGATGACGTCGTCCGAGCGCCCCACGAACCACAGGTAGCCCTCCGCGTCGCGCACCGCGCGGTCGCCGGTGACGTACCAGTC
Source organism: Corallococcus sp. AB049A (assembly GCF_003668885.1). Classification (NCBI taxonomy): domain Bacteria; kingdom Pseudomonadati; phylum Myxococcota; class Myxococcia; order Myxococcales; family Myxococcaceae; genus Corallococcus; species Corallococcus sp. AB049A. The sequence goes on from NZ_RAWL01000237.1 coordinate 6,132, forward strand.
TCCCCGGCTGCTGGCGGCGTTGGCCGCGTCGTCGTTGAGGTAGCCCGCGAACAGCCCCACCGGCCGCTCCGGCTTCACGCGCACGGCGATGTCGCCCTCCTGCCCGTCCGCGACTTCATTGCCGTGCGCGTCGATGACGGCCACGTTGAAGCCCGGGGACGGCTTGCCCATGGAGCCCACGCGCGGCTCCATCCCGGGGAAGATGCCGACGATGACCACCGTCTCCGTCTGGCCGTAGCCCTCGCGGATGTGCAGCCCGGTGGCCTCCTTCCACGTCTGGATGACCTCCGGGTTGAGCGGCTCGCCCGCGCTCAGGGAGTGGCGCAGCGCGGACAGGTCCACCGCCTTCAAATCCTGGAGCACCAGCGCGCGCCACGCGGTGGGCGGCGCGCAGAAGGTCGTCACCCGCTCCCGCTCCAGCACCTTCAGGAAGGCCACGGGGTCGAACCGGCTGCGGAAGTCATGGACGACATTGCACGCGCCCACGCTCCACGGACCAAAGAGCTTGCCCCACGCGCACTTCGCCCAGCCGGTGTCGCTGAGCGTGAGGTGCCGGTCCTCCGGCTTCAGGTCCAACCAGTAGCGGCCGGTGATGAGGTGCCCCTGGCCGTAGCTGGACTGGGTGTGCAGCACCATCTTCGGCATGCCCGTGGTGCCGGACGTGAAGTAGATGAGCAGCGGATCATCCGAGCGCGTCGGCGGGAACGCCGTCGCCTGGGATTCCGGCAGCGCCTCCGACACGTAGCGCGTCCACGGAGAAGGCGCGTCTCCGGTGGACACCCACGTCGTCACTCCGGGGGCCTGGTCCAGGACGCCCTCGAAGCGGTCCAGGCAGCTGCCGTCGGTGAGGACGGCCTTCGCTCCGGCCACCTCCAGCCGGTAGCGGATGTCCTTGGCGGTGAGCATGGGCGTGCCGGGCATGAAGACGATGCCCGCGCGGATGCAGCCCAGCACCAGGAACCACCACTCCGGCACGCGCGGCATCAGGATGAAGACCCGGTCGCCGCGCTTCAGGCCCAGCCCGGTGAGGAAGCGCGCCGCGTGCAGCGAGCGCTCCTTCAACTCCTGGAAGCTGAAGCGCTGCGAGCGCCCGGATTCGTCCGACCACTGGAGCGCGGGGGCCTGGGGCCGCTCGGCCGCGTGCCGGTCGATGACGTCCGTGGCGAAGTTGAAGTGCGCAGGCCGCTCCCACCGGAAGTCACGGCGGATGGACGCGTAGTCGGCGGAGGCGTTGGACGGGGACTCGGGCATGCGCGGCTCCTGGAGTGTTCCGACAACCCCAGCAGCCTGTCACGTCATCCCGAGCGGCGAGGCTCACCCCCGCGCGCAAGCGCCCGATGGTGGACGCTCAAACGCGCGGGGAAAATCCAGGTGCTCCTTGTTCAGCGGGCGGCGGGGCGCAGCTCCCCCGCCAGCTTGCGCGCTTCGTCGCTCCAGCCCGGCTCGCCCAGCGCGGCCACCTGCTCGAAGTCGCGCGCGGCGGACTCCTTCTGGCCCAGCTCACGCAGCGCGATGGCGCGGTTCCACAGCGCCTGGGGGTTGCGCGGATCCGTGCGCAGCACCGGGTCCAGCAGGTTCAGCGCGTCCTGGTAGCGGCTGTCCTGCAGCGCCACCACCGACAGGTCGATGTCGCGCGCCAGCGACGCGGGCTCGCGCGCCAGCACCGCCTGCGCCTGCTGCCACTGGCCGTGCAGCACGTAGGCCGCGACGATGCCGCGGAAGTCCTTGCGCTCCTCCATCCGCGCCAGCGGACGCAGGGGCAGCGTCACCTTGCCCGCCTCCGCCGGGTCCGCGAGCTCCGCGCCCCCGTGCCTGGGGCCACGCATGGGGCTGTAGGGACGGTGCTTGTCCGCGCGCGGATCCGACAGGCGCGCCTCCAGGCGGCGCGCGTCCTGGTTCTCCAGGAAGACGACCGCCGGCACGTCCGCGTCCGAGGGCATCATGCGCGGCACGAAGACGGCGCACAGGCTGGCGGCCATGGCCAGCGGGGCCACCACGCGAGCGTTGCGGCGCACCCACGAGGAGAGCGCCACCACGTTGTTGCCCTCCGGCTTCGCGGCCGGCGCCTCCACCGCGCCGGTGCTCAGCGCCCGCGCCGCCAGCAGCTCCAGCTGGAGCAGGTCTCTCAGGCCGCCCTCGCAGGCGGCACAGCGCGGCAGGTGGTTGCGGAAGCCTTCGGCGTCGGACTCGGACAGCTCGCCGTCCATGAAGAGGTGCAACCGGGTGCAATGGGCGTTCATGACTGGGCTCCCCGCTCACGAGCCACCGCGACGCTCGGAAGCAGCAATTCCCTCAGGTCCCGGCGCGCCAGCGTCAGCCAGCTGCCCACGGTTCCCACGGGAACGTTGAAATGTTCAGCGATGGCCTGATAGCGGCGGCCTTCCGCGTGAAGCTTGTAGGCGTCCCTCAGGTGCGGCTTGAGCTGCTCGATGGCCGCCTGGAACGCATCGTTGCCCACCAGCTCCCAGTTCTCCCGGTCGCCGTCGCCCGTCACCGGCAGGTCCTGCACCAGCGCCAGGTGCGGCAGCCCCCGGCTCTCCGTGCGCTGCCGGCGGCAGTGGTCCAGGAACCGGTTGGTCATGGTCGTGCACAGCCACGCCGCGCACGCCGCTTCCGTCCGGTCCTTCAGGTGGCCGTATTCCGGCAACGCCCGCTCGAAGGCCTCCTGGACCAGGTCTTCCGGGTCCAGGGCGCCGCGAGCGCACAACCGCCGCGCCACCGCCAGCAGGCTGGGCCGGTGTCGCTGGATGAACGCCTCAAAGTGGCGCTTTTCCCGGTTGAAGAGATTGGCCATGACCCAAGGCCCCGAGGTGACTGGTGGGCTTTCCTGACTAAAGACGCCGAGCGGTTCGTTTCTTGAGAGAAAAATGCCCGGAAGGGAGGACAAGCCTGCCCAGCAGGGCAGGTCAGCGCCCCCCGTCCGCCCCCTCCACCAGGGGGGGCACCGACGGCGGCGGCAGCGGGCGGCGCCGGCGCAGGCCACGCTCGTTGCAGGTGGGGTACGAGTTCTTCACGTGCGGGGCGCTGATGTCCGGCTCGAAGGCACCGGGGGAAGCGGACGACACGTCTCCGGAGGTCATGGGATCTTTTCTCCTGCTACGAGGGGAGTCCTGCGTAAACCGAGGCTGGGTGATTTGCGACTGTGGGGCCGTCCATAGCATGGGCGGCCCTCCCGGCAGCAGGGGCCCCCCGGCCACTGCCCCCAAGGATTTCAAGGAGTTCCGAATGAACGGTGACGAGTCCCCGCTGCGACCGGAGTGGCGGCAGTGGCTGGCGGAGAACCTGGCCCTGGGGGTGACGGAGGAGGACGTACAGCAGGTGCTGGTGTCGTCGGGTGTGGCACCAGAGGTCGCCCGGGCGGAGGTGGCGGCGGCGGTGGCCCACCCGTACTTCCGGGCGTGCCGGCAGGTGGCCCGGCACTTCGGCTGGATGGAGTCGCTGATGGACGTCTACAGCGCGCTGCGGGCCCAGGACGGGGGCCGCACGCTGGAGGTGCGCCAGGGGGTGACACCGGAGGAGTTCTTCCAGCGCTACTACTTCGGCCACCGGCCGGTGGTGCTGCGCGGGATGATGGCGGACTGGCCGGCGCTCCAGCGCTGGTCGCTGTCGTACTTCCGCGAGCGGCTGGGGAGCGTGGAGGTGGAGGTGATGACGGGCCGCGACGCGGATCCGGAGCACGCGGCCTTCCAGGACCGGCACCGCGCGCGGATGCCCTTCGCCGACTTCCTCGGCCTGCTGGAGTCCGGGACGCGGACCAACGACTACTACATGGTGCCGCGCAACGAGAACTGGCGCGAGGGCGGGCTGTCGCCGCTGCGCGAGGACCTGCGCGCCCCGGCGGGCATCATCGAACCGGACCTGCGCCAGGACATGCTGACGCTGCTGCTGGGGCCCGCGGGCACCGTCACCCCGCTGCACCACGACAACATGAACATCCTGTTGGGGCAGGTGATGGGCCGCAAGCACGTGCGGCTGGTGCCGTCCTTCGAGCGCCACCGCGTGTACCCGCACCGGGGCACCTTCAGCCACGTGGACGCGGCCGCGCCGGATTTGAGCCTGCATCCGCTCTACGGCGAGGCCACGGTGCTGGAGGCGGTGCTGGAGCCGGGGGACATGGTGTTCCTGCCCGTGGGCTGGTGGCACTGGGTGAAGGCGCTGGACGTGAGCGCCAGCGTCACCTTCCATCACTTCCGTGTTCCCGGCGGCAACACGCACCTGGAGCCCCCCCTCTAACCTTCGCGCCGCGTCACTCGGCGTTTTCAACCAGCAGCACGGAGCGCGTCCACCCGGCGCGGGCGTCGCGGGACAGCCACGCCTGACGCTCGTCGCGCAGCGCGATGGCGGCAGGGGTGCCAGCGTGGATGCGCCGGCGCACGCCGTCAAAGAAGCGGCCCGCTGCGTCCGGGATGTCCACGGTGGAGGCCAGCACCGCGCGCGCGCCTGAATCAATGAAGGCGGCGGGCAGGCTGAAGGGCTCCGTGCTCTGCAGGGCCGTGGTGCGGCCCGCGCTGCACGCGGCCAGGAACACGGTGGGCGCGCCGGTGAGCCGGTGCTCGCGCACCACGTCCGCGGTGAGCGCGTAGCGGCCATTGACCTCCGGGGACAGCACCACCAGCGACGCGCCGGAGATGGTGGGGTCGGTGATGCCGTGGGCGTGAATCTCAATCTCCGTGGCGTCCGCCATGCGCGCCAGCACGCGCGAGGGCGTGGCGTCCGAACCGGACAGCACGTCCGGAGGCGCGCTGCCCGGCTCCGCGTCCGGCGTCCACGAGGGCAGCCGGGGCAATTGCAGCAGCGACGGCGTCTCCACCCCGGCCACCACCAGGCGGCGCGGGGTAGCGTCCGCCGGGCGCGGACCGCTGACGCGGCCCAGCCGGAAGCTCCACGCCAGCTCCGAGGGCAACAGGTCCGTGCGTCCGAAGACGGGGGCCCACGCGAGCACGTCCACGCGCTCACAGCTGGCGAGCGTCTGGCGCAGGGCGTCCGGCACCAGCCGGGACGAGTCCGCGTGGGAGAAGGGCACCTTGCGCGAGGCATCGTAGTGGCCCTTCACCTCGCCCTTGGGTCCCAGCGCGACCAGCACGGTGCGCTCCGCGTGGACGCTGGCGGCCAGCGCGCACCGGCCAGGCACGGGCGTGCCCAGCTGCGCGGCCATCAGCGTCACCACCTTGGGGAACTCACCCGCGCGGCCCGCGTCCGTCGCCAGCGACGAATAGGCCAGCGCCCACGCCTCGCGCGCCAGCGCGTCCCCGCGGGGCAGCGCATCCGCCCGGGCGATGGTGTCGCGCAGGAACGCCTCGCCCTGGCTCCGGTCCTGCTCCAGGAAGAAGCGGCCCTCCAGATAGCGTTCGTAGACCTGGTCGCTCTTCGTGACGGCCGGGCTCGCCAGCATCTTGCCGGAGATGGTCCGCATCCACGCGGCGTCCTGCGCGCCGGGGCCCATGCGCGCCAGCTCCGCGAGCGTCGCGCCGAACATCGGCTCCATGGGGTTGTCCGGGCAGGCGGCGGCCAGGTCCAGCTCGCGCCGGGCGGCCTCCGGCCGCAGGTCCTGGTAGTACAGGTGCGCCAGCTGCACGTGGGGCCAGGAGCAGCTGACGGACGCCCCTCGGACCATCCACTCCTCCAGGTACGCGCGGGCGCTGCCCAGGTCGTTGCGGGAGCGCGCCACGTGGCTGAGGATCTCCAGGGCGTTGAGCTCCAGGTCCCACTCGCGCAGCTGGCGGGCGCCCGCCCACAACTGCCGGGCGTGCTGCTCCGCCTCGGAGACACGCTGCATGTCCCCGTAGAACATGGCCAGCCGCCGCTCCAGCTCCAGGCACCGCACCGACACCGTCGTCTCGCGGCAGCGCTTGAGCGCGCCGAAGTAGCGCTGCTCGGCCTTCCACCACGTGCCCGCCAAAATCTCCTTGCGCGCCTGGTCCCGCTCCGCGACGTCCGCGAACCAGGGGTCGTTCATCCGCTGGATGCGCGCGAGCGTGTCCTGGAGGTCGCGAGCGGCGTTGCTGCGGGTGCGCAGCAGGGTGCCCAGGTAGATGTCGTCGTCGCCGGACAGCCGGGCCTTGTCGAGGAGCGCCTCCGCGCGGGCTTCGTGGCCCGCCCGCAGGGATTCGGCGTACTGCTGCGCCAGCGCGCTCCGGCGGGAGAAGTCGCGCTTCGCCACGCGCTGCACGTAGTCCGTGAGCACGCTGCCGCCGTGCACCCGGTCCAGCTCCTTCGCCAGCGGCAGCAGCGCTTGCGCGCGCTCCTTCGACGCCGCGGCGCGCACCACGTCATAGAAGACGCCGCGCACGGTGCCGGGCATCTGCCGGGCCGCGTCCATGGGCAGCGGGGCCTTGGGGTCCGCCATCAGGGCCAGCGTCGCGTCGCGCGCGGCCTTCCACTGACGCTGGCGCTCCAGCGTGGCCTCGCGCAGGGCCAGCGCCTGGGCGTGGGCCTCACGTCCCCAGCCCTGCTCGTTGCGCCGGGCCACCTCTTCGAAGAGTTCCGACGCGCGCAGCGTCAGCCCCATCTCCCGGAACACCAGCGCGCGGTTCCACAGCGCCTGCGCCAGGCCGGGCTTCGCGGCGAGCGCGCCGTCCAACAGGCGCAGCGCGCGCTCATGATCCCCCCGGGCGAGCGCCACCGCGGCCAGGTCGCAGTCGCGCTCCGGCGAGGCGGGCGTGCGCTCCAGGAAGGAGGCCGCCTGGCTCCACTCGCCCTCCAGGGCATACGCCGCCGCGATGCCGCCCCAGTCCTGCTGGGCCTCCATGCGGGCGAGCGGTCCCAGCGGCATCGGCTCGGCGGGCACCGGGCAGCCACCCGCGGGCGCGCGCGAGCGGTAGCGGTCCGCTTCCGGGTGCGTGAGGCGCGCTTCGATGCGCGAGGCAGCCCGGCGCTCTGTCCAGAAGGTGTCAGACCCCGGAGGCGGCTGCGCCGGGGGCTTCAGGGCCGCGACACCGGCCGCCATGAGCGGGATGGCCAGCGCCAGCGCCCAGAGACTCTTCTTCGCCGGCTTCACCATGCGGTCCCCTCGGGCGTCTCCCCCCTGCCGCCCTTCCGGGACGTTCTACACCAACCTCCGACGGACGCCGACCCGGCCCCGCCCCTTGCCTCCAGGCGTCTCATGACGCGGTGGGCAGCGGGGCGGTAGGAGAACAGGCGCATCGGACGTTTTAGGCGAGACACGTCCAGATAGACGGCCTGCTCCGCCGATCTTGAAAAAAGGCCCCACTTCCCACGTCCGATGCAGGGAGCGGACGGGACGCCAGGACGTCAGGCTGTCGGGGGGATGACGGCTGGGGGCTCGGCTGCACGGCTGCCTTCGCCAGATGCTTTGAGCGCCCGCATCCGCCCGGAATCACGCGCTTCGGCATGTCTGGGGAAGTAGCAGGCAGCAGGGCCCTGTCCCCCTCATCGCCCACCAGACGTGCTGGCGGGCGCGCGAACGGCGGGGGGTTGGCA
>NZ_RAWL01000238.1:0-13330 GCF_003668885.1 Corallococcus sp. AB049A
CCGGAGCACGCACCTGTTGCTGTCGCCCTCGGAGGTGGGGCCGTGGTGCCGCGAACAGCGCGCCTTGGGGGACGTCCGCGTCTTCACGCACAGCCCGCAGGAGGATGCGCCGCTGCACCGCGAGGTGGCGCTGCTCGTCAGCCGCGTCTTCGACCGGCTGTGGGTGCCCGCCACGGGCGCCCGGCCCACGGACTGGACGGTGCTGGACGACGCGGCCTTCCAGCGCAAGCTGGGCCTGCTCAACGCGCTCTACCGCGAGCGCCCGGACGGAGCCCGCTCCGGCGCGTGCACGGACCCCGTGCGCGACGGGCCCGGCATCGAGGCCTTCACGGAGGTGCGCGCGGGGGACGTGGTGCGCGCGCTGTCCCTCACCAAGCCGGAGATCTTCTCCGAGCTCGCGGACCCGTGGGGCTTCGCCCGGTCCACCTACGAGGGCGAGCGCTTCGCCCTCACCGCGAAGGTGCTCGGGACGCTGCGCCAGGGTGTCCCGCCCCGGCGCGTGGTGGACGTGGGCGCGTGCGAGGGGATGATGACCGAGCACCTGCTGACGCTCTTTCCGGACGCGAACGTCCAGGCCGTGGAGTCCGAGCCCCGCTTCGTCGCGCGGCTGCGCGAGCGGCTGGGGCGCCAGGCGCGCGTGCGCATCGTGGAGGCCTGCGCGGAGGACGTGGCGCTGGAGGCGGACCTGGTGCTGCTCGCGGAGGTGCTCTACTACCTGTCCGAGGACGCCGGGCACGGCCTCCTGGACCGGCTGCGCGCGTCCCACCTGCTCACGTCCTACGGAGGCGGCTTCGGCGCCAGGGTGCACGCCGCGCTCACCGCGCGCGGTTGGAGATGCGCCCGGTCCGCGACGCTCCCGGGCCGCATCGAACCCGTGGACGGCACCTCCAGCCCGCTGCTCGTGCGCCGCGCGGGCACGGAAATCCGGCTCTGGGAACGGTGAACACAGGGTCTCATCGCGCTGTCTCAAGAAAGGACCTGAACGGTCGCCGACACGCGGCCCGGCTTGGAGTACATGGAGCCCATGAACTCCAGACTCCGTCGTCTTCTTTCGTTTTCCTCGGTTCCCCTCCTCCTGAGCTGCGGCGCGGCCGCGGTGTCCGACACGCCGGCCGAAGCGCTGGCGGTGCAGACGCAGGAACTGGCCACGGGCACGCCCGCGGGCGTCGGCGTGGTGCTGTTCCTCAACGAGTACGGCCTGACCTTCAACACGCTGGACACGGAGGTGCCGCTCAACTCGCTGGCCGCGCAGAGCATCATCAACTACCGCCACGGGCCGGACGGCATCGCGCACACGGCGGATGACAAGCGCTTCGTCTCCATCGAACAGGTGGACGCGCTGCCCCAGGTGGGCCCGGCGGCGCTGAGCGCGCTGGAGGCGTACGCGCGGGGCACGGGCCGCGTGGAGCTGCCGGTGGACGGCTGGGTGGGCACCTACCACGGCGTGTCCTTCAACGTGGCGGAGGCCCGCCGCGCGCTGGCGGTGGTGAACACGCAGTCGCTGGCGGCGCTCCAGACGACGTACAACGTGCCCGCGGTGGCGGCGAACGCGATGGTGGCGGCGCGGCCCTTCTACGACATCCTGAAGCTGGGCCGGCTGCCGTCCGTGGACATGACGGCGCTGCAGAACCTCAAGGCGGCCACGCAGCAGGGCGAGGAGGGCGACCCCTGCACGGGCGCCGGGACGTGCGGGCCGGACCTGCACTGCGAGGGCAAGCCGTATGACGGCTCCAGCCCCTACGGCCGCTGTGTGACGACGCTGCCCATCCCGGGGAACGACACGTCGTGCTCGCGCTTCGTGCCGTGTCAGGAGGGGCTGGTGTGCCACGGGCTGGACTCGGGCGCGACGGAGGGCTGGTGCCGCCCGGCGTGGATGTCCGGTGAGTTCACCGCGTACTCGGACCTGACGCTGCAGGGGAACACGACGCCGCTGACGGTGACGCAGCCGGTGGTGGGTCTGGCGACGGTGCCGGAGGACATCACGGTGGAGCTGGACCTGGCGCACAACAACCCGTCCAAGCTGGTGCTGACGCTGGAGGATCCGGGCGGTGAGACGGCGCTCCTGTGGGACGGCCCCAACGAGGGCACGCCGCCCAAGCGCATCCCGGTGACGCGCGGCATCCCGCGCGACGGCTCCGTCAACGGCCTGTGGAAGCTGCACATCGTCAACCCGTCGGGCGTGGGCAACGGCAAGCTGCGCGAGTGGAAGCTGAAGCTGACCAGCCGCTGGGACTGAGGCCCTCATCCTTCGAGCCCATCCGGCAGACGTGCTATCACCGGGAGTTCCTTCAAACAGGAGCCTTCCGTGAAAGCACGTCTGCTGATGGGTCGTTACGGGGCCGTGGCGGCCCTTTCCCTGGCGGGCCTGCTGACGCTCGCCGGTTGTGAGCCGGTTCCTCGTGAAGCCCTCGCTACCACCGCGGCTCCGCTGGCCCTCGGGCTCGGAGGCGACACCTCCTGCGTCTGGGGAAGCCCGGACTGCAACCTGTGCAGTCCGGACGTGCCGCTGCGCTTCCAGGAGCTGAGGGACCATGGCGAGGTCCTGGGCTTCCATCCCGGAGCGTTCAACCTCAACGTGGCCTACCCGGGGAGCAATCACTGGCAGGGCATCCAGCGCCTGCCGGCCCTCTCCGGACGCCTCCTCGTTCTGTCCAAGCGGGATGACGCCCCCGGAGGCAACGTGGGGCACCTGGTGCACATGGCCACGCGCAACGGGGAGGGAGCGCGCTTCCGCTGCAACCGGCTGAGCCCCTCCATCAAGGAACCCGAGGACACCCCGCCGCCGGTCGCGGATGCCGTGGTGGCGGCGCTGCCGGTACAGGACGGCTACCGCCACGGTGGCGGCATGCAGGCGGTGGGCAACCTCCTGGCGCTGCCCATGGAGGAGGGGCCCGGCCCGGGGCGCATCGTGCTCTATGATTACAATCCATCCCTGACGCCGGCCCCGTTCGCCTTCGTCGAGGGTGAAACAGCGACCGCGGGCACGGCCTCGTTCACGAAGCTGTCGGACGGGCACTTCCTGCTCCTGCTCGGGCAGGTGGACGCGAACACGCTGGAGGTCTTCCGCTCCTCGGAGACCGACCTCGCTTCCGCGACCAACCAGTGGGTGCGCGTCGACAGGTGGCGGAAGTCGGAGCTTCCGGACGGACAGTGGGGCGCCTTCCAGAACCTCAACTTCGTGACGGACTGCAATGACTCACAGCTCTACCTGGTGGGCACGCGGCTGGGAGGCCTGCGCTGGGGCGCGGTGAGTGACGACTCCGCGCACCTGTACCGGGTGCACCTGGATGGCCACCTGCGCCTGGAGCACGTCGCCTCCAAGCACCTGTACTGCAGCAACGATGGCTCACGGCAGTGCAACCTGGACGCTGGCGCGGGCCTCTTCGTGGGACCCGACCGGAGCCTCATCCTCTACGGCACCGAGCACGCGGATGACGGCCCCGGTTCGACGGTGAAGCTGGTGGAGTTCCGCGGCATCTGGGCGGACGCCCGCTGTCGCACGGACATCGGGCACGCCTATGCCGACTTCTACGATGACTCCAACTTCAGCGACCGAGGCTTCATCTTCGATTACCCGGACCAGGGCCTGAAGAACTGGGCGCGCTTCGACGACGTCGACAGGTTCAACGACAAGGCCTCCTCGGTTCGCTGGTGCATTCCGCCGGGCTACCGGGTGCGGCTCCATGACGACTCGAATTACAAGGGCGGCTTCAGGGACCTCGTGGGCGATGGCGCGTTCCACGAAGCCAACCTGAACAGCAAGGCCTGGGGCTTCAACGACAAGGTGTCCTCCGCGCGCTGGCTGAACGAGTGACGCGGAGGACGGCTGGCCGTGCGGCGCGGGAAGGTGCTATCGCAGGCGTCCATGCGACCACGCCTCGCGTTGCTCATCCCATGGCTGCTCTGCGCGTGCGCGAGCGGAAGGAGCCCCATGAATCCGGATGCCCCCTCTCTTGCGCGCGGTGAGGCGCTGCTGCGCCATGGCACCGGCGGCGACGCGGTCCGGTCCGCCGAGCCAGCTCCCGCCATCCAGGAGCTTGGAGCCCTGGCGGGGTTCGGCCAGGACTGGACGTCGTGCTCGGCCCGGGCGTCCGTCTACCTGTTCGACAGCTACGCCGAAGCCAGCACGGCGCAGGTCCGGCTGATGAAGCAGGTGCCCGAAGGGAAGCAGGGGAGGGGAACGGTCAACGGCGACTGGCTGATATGGGCCACCGCCGACGCGACGGACGAGGCCGGCCGCGACGTCATCGAGCGGGTGGTCTCCGCCTTCGCGGGCGAGGAGTGAGGCCCTGAAGCCCAAGGAAGGACGTTCCCGCCGGCGTCTCCGGCATGTGCCCCGCCTGCGACATCACCCTGCGAGCCCGGTGTCCCCGTGCACCTCGTGGACGACGCGAAGGACTGATGCCCGTCCATTCATGCGCGAAGCGTGATGAAGGCATGCGGGGCGGGTGAGGCGAAACGAGGGCGCGGGCGTACGATGGTCCCCATGCCTCGCACCTTCCTCCTGCTGCTGCTGCCGCTCACCTTCGGCTGTGCCACGACGCCAGCCCCCTCTCGCGGAGCCGCGCCCAGGCAGGTGGCCTCCGCGGAGAAGCAGACCCTGCTGACCCTGCCGGAGATCCTCCAGCGCATGGAGGCTTCGCCTGTGAAGTATTCATTGGGGGAGAAGGACTCCCCGCCGGACGGCTGGGCCGACACGCTCTGGCCCCAGCGCATTGAGCCGCTGCCCTATGCGCGAGTCGTGAGGGAGGGGGGCAACGCCACACTCGCGCCGCCCTACAGCGACCCCGAGTCAGAGCGCCTGCTCGCGGAGGCCGAGCCGCACTTCCAGGCCAACCGCTTCGATGAGGCGGCGAAGTTGTACGCGCGCGCCACCGAGGTCTGCCCGAAGTGCGCGAACGCCTGGATCTTCCGAGGCGACGCGGCGCTCTTCGCCGGCAAGGCGGAGGAGGCGCTCGGCCATTACCGCAAGGCCGCGGAGCACAACCCCGACGACTACCGCGGGCACTTCTTCCAGGGCCACGCGTTGTCCCGGTTGGGGCGGCGTGCCGAGGCCCGCGAGGCCTTCGCCACCGCGCTGGTGCTCAACCCGCGCCTGCCCACGCTGCGCAAGCTGCTGAAGATGTATCCCGGCTTCGGGCTCGTCATCACGCCCGACGTGATGGTGCCGCGCGGCATGGCCGAGCGAACAGAGACCGGCGTCTCGGCGGTGTACGACGGGCACTACGGCACCGCGTGGCTCGCGTTCGCGGCGTGCAAGGCGCTGTGGCTTGGAGAGCCGTCGCACCGCAAGGAGATGACGGGCAGCGACAGTGACACCCAGTTCACCTCCACCGAGGAACTCGAGTGCCTGAACGCCGTGCTCACGGGCTACGAGGTCGCGAAGGAGCAGAAGGACGCGGACGCGGCGGTTCCAGACGAGGGCCTGGAGCGGATGGAGCGCATCGTCGAGGCCGGGATGGCCGACATGCTCGTGCTCTTCGAGCTCGCCTCGCGCGTCCACCCGCAGGCGACGTTGACGCTGAGCGATGACGTGCGCCAGCGGCTGCGCGCGTACGTCCTCGAGTTCGTCCTGCTGGAGCGCGACTGAAGCCCTGGAGTCCTGCGGTGGACGCCTGGCTGGACCGCTTCCGGGCGTTCTGGACGCCGAAGCTGGACGCCCTGGCTACAGAAGTTGCGCGGGGCAAGAAGAAGCGGGGCGAGTAGGGGGCTGGCGGCTCCACTGCCCACGCCGTGTCGCTGGACGCGGCGGGCCGCGCTGGGCAGCCTCCGGCTCCGGCTCCCTTCCCCCTGGAGCCCAAGGAGTCCCACGAATGAAGCTCAAGGCGCTCTGCATCGCCGTATCGCTGCTGGCCGTTCCGGGCGTGGCCGCCGCGCAAAGCCCTTTCGATTCCATCAAGAAGGCCGCGGGCGACGCCAGCAAGTCCACCGTCGAGAAGCGCGTCAACACGAAGCTCACGGACGAGGGCAAGAAGAACCAGTGCAGCTTCAAGACGGGCACCGCGGAGCTGGCCCCCGGCTGCGACGCGAAGCTCAAGAAGCTCACCAACGCCCTCGTGGACGCGAAGAAGCAGCTCGTCGCCGCTGGCGTCAAGAGCTACAAGTTCGAGGTCTCCGGCCACACGGACTCGACGGGTGATGCCGCGAAGAACAAGACGCTCAGCGAGCAGCGCGCGGAGACCATCGTGAAGGAGCTGGTCGCGCGCGGCATCCCCCGCAGCGAAATCACCGCCGTGGGCTACGGCTCCGAGCGCATGCTGGTGAAGCCGGACAACACCGAGGCGAAGAAGGCGCAGAACCGCCGCTACGAGCTCCAGGTCCGGCTGTAATCCCTCTCACGCAGGCTGGGGCGGCGTCACGAGCGCCGCCCCAGGCCGTCGCTCAGGCCTTCAGCGCTTCGATGATGCTCGTTCCGCTCGCGGTGGTGTGGATGCGCTCCACCTTCCAGGAGGTCGCGGTGAGCAGCGAATGGAACTCCTCGCGGGTGCGCTCGCGCCCGTTGGCGACCACCAGCATGTTGAGGTCCATCAGGTGGGTGGGGTCCGGATTCCGGTTGTCTGGAATCACCAGCTCCACCACGAAGAGCCGGGCCCGGGCGGGCGCCGCCGCGTGGAGCCGGCGCAGCAGGGTGGTGGAGGCGTCATCCTCCCAGTCATGGAGGATGTGCTTGAGCAGGTAGGCCTCCGCGGGCGGGATGCCGGGCTCGAAGAAGTTCCCGGCCACCACGTCCACCCTGCCGGTGAGGCCCCGGGCCGCCAGGACGGGCTTCGCGCTCTCGGCGACCTGGGGCAACTCGAAGAGGATGCCCCGGCAGGCAGGATGGGCGCGCAGCACCTGCGCCAGCAGATCGCCGTGGCTGCCGCCGATGTCCGCCACGCGCGCGAAGCGGGAGAAGTCGACGGTGCGGGCCACTTCACTGGCCACCAGCTCGGACCAGTTGCCCATGGACTGGGCGAAGTGCTCCGCCTCCTCGGGGTTGCGCGCGAAGTGCTCCCAGATGTCGCAGCCGAGCGCGGCCTTCATGGGGGAGCTGCCGGTGCGGATCGCCTCGGTGAGGTGCCCCCAGGGCAGCCAGTGCGACGGGCTGCTCTGGATGATGGCCAGCTCCCGCAGCGAGCCGGGGACGTTCGCGCACAGGCCCTCGCCCATGGGCGTCAGCGCGAAGACCCGGTCGGGGAAGGCCACGAAGAGGCCCGCGGCGAGCCCCGCGCGCATCAGCCGGAACAGCGCTTCCGGGTGCACGTTCAGCTCGGCCGCCAGCGAGTCACTGCCGCGGGCACCTGACGCGAGCCGGTCCGCGATTCCCAGGCGCGCCACGGTGCCAATGACCTGCGTGCGCCAGTAGCCGGTGATTGCCGCGTGGAGCTGCTGCGCGGGGGTCGGGTTGTCGCCGGGAAGGGTCTTCATGTCTGGAGTCTAATCGAAGTCCCTGGCCGCGAAGAGGCGTCCGTGCCGCCCTCAGCGCCCCTGGAACTTCGGCGGACGGCGCTCGGCGAAGGCGCTGAAGGCCTCCGTCAGGTCCAGCGACTGGAGGAAGGCCGAGTTCCACACGGCCACGTAGCGCAGCCCGTCCGCGATGGACTTGTCCGCGCAGTATTCCATCACCTGCTTGGCGCCCTGGATGACGAGCGGCGGATTGTCCGCGATGCGCCGCGCCGTCGCCCGCGCCTCCGTGAGCAGGGCCTCGGGGGAGGGGAAGACCTCGTTGACCAGGCCCATGCGCAGCGCGCGCGCCGCGTCCACGTCGCCGCCGGTGTAGGCCAGCTCGCGCGTGTGTCCCTCGCCAATGATGCGCGGCAGGCGCTGGAGCGCGCCCAGGTCCGCGACGATGCCGACCTTCACCTCGCGCAGGGAGAACTTCGCGTCCTGCGAGCAGTACCGGAAGTCGCACGCGGCGATGAGGTCCATGCCTCCGCCAATGCACCAGCCGTGCACCGCGGCGATGACGGGCTTCTTGCACCGGGCCACGCCTTCCGTGGCCTGCTGCATGTCCCCAATGAGCTTGAGCAGCTGGCTGCGCTCCAGCGCCAGGTTGTTCTCCCCGGTGAGCAGCGGCCCCAGGGACTCCATCATCCCCATCAGGTCCAGGCCGTAGGTGAAGTTCTGGCCCTCGCCGCGCACCAGCATCACGCGCACGGAGTCGTCGGCGTCCAGCGCGCGAAGCGCCTCGGGCATCTCCCGCCAGAAGTCCGGGCCCATGGCGTTGCCCTTGCCCGGGCCGGTGAGCACCAGCTCGGCGATGCCGTCGGCCTTCTCGATGCGCAGTGACTTGTACGTGGTGCCGTCCATTCAGTGCCTCCCAGCGAAGTGACCTGGGAGGCACTTGAGCAGATGCCGCGCGGCGGCTCCACCCTGCTTTCAGCAGCCCGTCTGCGTCGTGGTCGTCGTCTGACCGGTCCGGTCCTTGAGGATGTACTTGTTCGTGGACGTGGAGATGAACAGCTCCGCGCCCGCGACCCCGTCCGAGTTACACGCCGCCGTGATGGTGAAGTTGGTGTTGAAGGCGTAGTACTGCGAGGTCTTGTTCGAGTCGTGGATGATGGAGATGCCCTGGCTGGTGCTGTTCTTCGCCACCACGACGATGTCCGCGCCCGCGACGCCGTTCGTGTCCACCACCGTGTTGACCTGATACGTCCCGGAGAACGGATAGAAGTAGCTGCTGGCGCTCCGGTGCCGGATGACGCTGACGCCGCCCAGCGCCGCCGTGACGACCTCCGCGCCCGCGACTCCATCCGTGTCGCTCACGTTCACGATCGAGAAGCTGCCGGAGAAGGAATAGAACTGTGACGTCCCCTTCTTGTCGGTGATGACGCTGATGCCGCCGCTGGTGACGACCACCACCTCCAGGCCCACCGTTCCATCCAGGTCCTGCGTGGCGTTGTTCACGGCGAAGCTGCCGCTGAAGCCGTAGAACTTCGTCGTGCCCTTCGCCGGGTGGTTGATGGAGATGCCCGTCAGGCTGGTGGTGAGCGTGTCGCTGTTCCCATCACCGTCGAAGTCGCCGGTGACGGTGAGCGCCGCCTCCTGGTGGGACTCCGGGGCCGGCTGCTCCTCGGGGACTCCGCCACAGCCGAGCGCGAGCACGGCCGCGATCACCACTCCGCTTCCATTCATTCGCAACGCCTTCTTCATGGTCTCTCCTGGGTCAGGTCCTGCTCAGTCCGTCATCAACACCATCAGCACGCGCGTGAGGGACTGCGCCTCGGCGTGATTCGGATTCAGCCGCAGCGCCTCGTCGACCATCCTCCAGGACCCGTACGGGCCCGTGGAGCACACCAGCATCAAATGAAGTACGTCTTACTCGAGCTCGTCGCCTTCGTCGGAGGCTTCCGACTCAGCCATCTGGAGTTGGCGTTGCACTTCCAGGAACAGGGCTGCCGAGGAAGAAGGCCGGGCTTCGTCTGGAGGGGTGACCCGTCGATTCACAAGGGCCTCCGCACATGCCCGGTCAATCCGCCCCGCCATGGCGATGATGAACCCGACAAACAACTGGCGAGCGCCTCCAGGAGGAATCGCTTCATCCGCCATCGAAACACACGCGTCCCGGATCTTCTTCGTCTCGAACGTCAGATCTTCTGAGACGTGCGCGAATTCATTCCGGATCCCTCGCACAAAGCCAAGCATATGGCATGCCTCCTTGGAGAGCAGTCCCAGCGCCCTGCACATCCTGATGCGCGCCGAGAACGCCCCCAGGGGCGAGTTGTGCTTCAGCAACGCATCGGCGGTCTTCTTGTCGTCAATGAAGAAGTTGCGCAGCAGGCATCATTGAGGGTGAACGGACGCCCCTCGGCTGTGACAACCTTCTCCTCCTGCCGGAGGCTCTCCAGGATTGCACGGGCCTGCTCCTGGAGTTCGGGTGCAATCGCAGGTTCAGAGTGCAAAGCTGAATTCCCTCTCGGGGCCTGCCGGTCCTCGTCGCTCATTCGCTCATCAGGCCACGCGAAGGTCCTTGGTGCAATGCGCGGCAAGGGACCCCTGGGTCTTCGCGGACGCATTGGGCAATGCACTTGTCTGAGCGCCTGGAATACGTTCTTCTATTCGAATCAAGTGCTCAACAGGCACAGCAGGTCTGGGGGAGAACCATGTCGAGCCACTGGCGGAGAAGAAGGGCTGAGGCGTCCATCCGTTCGGCAGTGCTGGCGGTTCTATTGTGCGCCGCCCTGTGGACGGTACGCGCCGAGGCGGATTGCGCGGTAGGGCCTCCCCCTGAGTCAACGAAGGAAGATGAATTGCTCGCCCAATTCATGGATGAGCCCGCCAAGGAAGGCGCATCATTCGCGCGGGTTCTAGCTCTTCCCAAGGTGAGCAGCGCTCTGGCCAAGGCCTATTGCAGCGGTTCGCACCCGGTCGACAGGTCGGGCGTGGACTGCAAGGACGCTCGCATCCGCGTCAGGCCTGATGGCAGCGTCGAGTTCAATCCGAAGAAGGACAACGAAGGTACGTTCTGCGTGGATTCTCACCCGAAGCAAGGTGAGGTGACGAATGGGAGCGGGCAGCGGTTCATTCGCCTCCGGGACACGAGGCTGCCAATCTCCAAGGCGATCTGCTTCGCTCCCGTGCTCGACAGGGCCTATAGACTTCCCGCGAAAACGGATACGTCCAAGGGCACCATCTTCGAAGTGGAACTCTGGGCCCCTCGCGATGAGAAAGCCCTTGCTGAAGAGCAGAAGATTGCCTTGCGACAGGCTGCCAACACCTATGGTGCGCTCATCCGGACCTCGATCTACAAGCGTGCCGCCTGGTTGTTCAGGCAGGCGGGCAGCGCCACGACAAACAGCCTGAGCTTCGAGTCATTCAAGGCGGACGTGAGCCGTAACCTGCCGGGCAGCAATATGAGTTCAGTTCAGGTGAGGCGAGATGCAACGAAGGCCGCGCTGGAGACGCTTCTTGCGAACTGGCCAGACTATCTGCATCAGAAGTCAGATGGCTCGGCCCCCGTCCTGACGCAAATCCAGAAGGACGAACTCTGCAAGCTCGGCGCGGAGGAGCCCAGGGGCCATGTCGGGTTCATGATCCCGCCCATGGCACAGGTGCGAACGGAGACTCCAGGTGATGGGGCGATAACCGCGGCCCTCCGGCGGATCGCCCTGGGCCACCAGCCGGTCGACAACCAGACCGCGCCATGGCTCTTGATGCGAGGCGAGTGGCCGGATGACAGCGATTCGCCGGACGACCTTGTCGTGATCGATGTGCCAGCACGCGGTGGTGCGAGCAATTCCGAACCCGATGCCTATGCGAAGGACAGGTTCGCGTTCTTCGTCCACGATCTTTCCCCGGGGCAGACGTTGTCGGATGTGAAGAAGGGGGACAAGGTTGAAGTGCCGGTGAGTGACTGGGCGAAGTTCGCTGGAACGGCCATGGGAGTCTTTCAGCTCGCATCAGCGAAGGGCGTTCTTCCAGGCTCCGGCCACAAATTCAATGGAGTCTTCGCTGGCGGCGGCGATGGCTCCCTCTTGGAACTCCCCGAGGTGCGACCCGAGAAGGAGGACGTCTGCGGTAACAGCGAATCGCTTGAGAAGGCGCTTGTCGCTGCCCTGAAGGAGCTTGATCAGAAAGAGAAGGAGGGCCCACGGGCTGATTATTGGCTCGCGAATATCGATGCCCTCTACGACCTTCAAGGCCAGAAGACGACGACCCCCGCTTGCTGGAAGAAAGCCTGGGATTCTGGTGACGTCAGGCTCCAGTTGTCCAGGATCTCCAAGTGGTACAAGAAGCAGCTTGAGAACGTGCTCTCCGAACTGGAGCCGCTGAAGGCTGATGCGTCTCCGGTCCGGATATCGCGAGTTGTTCGCAGTGGCCGGTTGGAAGAAGGGCATCCCTACACCCTGCGCGTCTGCGAGGGCGTCGAAAAATGCGCTGACGATACCGCGACGGCGTCTGTGACAGCGGAAACACAGGCCGTCACGCGCCCCCAACGCTCCCTCATAGGGTTGTCGATGGAGCTGGGGTATCGCTGGCGGCTGGGCAGCAACGCGGCACCCCTGGGCGGGTACCAGTTCGAACGAGTCGCGGGCATTTCAGGACCTACCCAACTCTTCGAGCTGCGCGCGCAGACAGGCACCTTGAAGCACTTCGCCTTCTCACCGCTTTTGAATTTGTATCCCGCCCATGCTTCGCGGATGCCCTGGCTGGCAGGGCTGGGAGTGGGAGTGGGATCGACCCTGTTCCAGGATGGCGAGGTGGAGTTCCTCAAGGAATGGAACTTCCGCGTGAACTACGAGTTTCCATTCCTTCGGGACCTCCTGTTGTCAGGAGGGTTCTCCGTGCGAACCGTCCAGACCCCCGTGGCGCTCAAGGAGGGCGCCCTGCTGGCGGTCCCCGCCGGGCAATCCCCCGCGGCCTTCGCCACGGGGGATCGAAGGGTTTGGTCCTTCTCCCTCGGGATGGCGGTGCAGCTCAGCATCTTCCAGGACGCACTCAAGGTGGCGGGCGGTCTCTTCTCTGGCGGCGGTTCGGATGAGGAAAAAGCGAAATGAAAACCGTGACCGGCTTGGCAGGACTGATGCTGCTCATTGGGCTGGTGGGCTGTGACGCGCGGACCGTGTCAGCCCCTGAGGAATGCGCCTACAGGGATCACGCAGACGGCTCCTGGCAGCTTCCTGATGGAGGCGTGACGCACGCCTATATCGATGGTCCCTACATCGGGCTGGTGGAGGGAAAAGCCAAGGCCCTGGATGGGGGCACCCTGGTCCCGCTTCGGATCTCCGCCACCGTCCCCTGCCTTCAGGGCGGGATGGTGGCCTTCCTCAACACCTCGGCCGGAACCCTGGGGGGAAAGGGCCCGGGGGAGGAGGTCTCGGTGTTCCTCTCCCCAACGGAGACGGAGTTGGACGTGGGAAGGCTTGCGGGTGAGATTGAGTTTGTCATTCCCACGGGGCGCGAGGCGCGCGTCCAGGCGACGGCTCTTGAAAGCAGCAGGGCTGTGCAACTGCTGGCTTCGGATGAGGGGACCGTTCTCATCCGGGACTGACGGCCAGGCTCTTCTGCGGGGCGTGACTTCGGCATAGAGAACGGAGGAACACGCCCCATGGAGGACCGATGTCGCCTCGCCATCTCGTGCCGTGGTTGCTGATGGGCCTTGTCGCCGCCTGCGCTTCGTCCCCGGAACGTCCGGAGCGTCCGCCTCCGCCGCGGATCCTCTTCCAGTCGCCGCTCGCGCTGCTGCTGGAGAACCATGAGGCGCTGGCGCTCACCACGGACCAGTTGATCCAGGTGGGCCAGAAGGAGGAGGCGCTCGAGGCGGCCAACCGGCCCCTGCGCGAGCAGCTCCGGCAGGTCCGGCACCCCGAACCGCCCCCGGGGGAGGGCGGGCCCCCACGCAGCCCCAGGG
>NZ_RAWL01000239.1:0-13315 GCF_003668885.1 Corallococcus sp. AB049A
CCCGGAGATGGGCTGGCTCGCACGCGCGCTCAGCGCGGCGGTGGCGGGCTACCTCATCTGTGACTTGTTCTCGGGCTACATCCTGTCCGCGCACTGCTACGTGCTCTTCGGCCTGGCCGCGAGCGCGCACCGCATCGCGCAGGCACGGGAGCGTGCTCTTGGGGTGGGGAGGCAGCCGGCGGTGAACACCGCGCCGGTGGCCACATGGGAGGGGTCTGGGCATGCGGCGTGAGGATGCGCGGTTGGGGCAGGAGCCCCTCCGCCTGGTGCAGTTCACCCGGTCGTTCCACATTGGCGGCACCGAGGTGCAGGTGCTGGAGCTGCTGCGAGGCCTGCCCTCCAGCTATCAGTTGCAGGTCTCCGTGCTGGAGGACGCCGGGCCCTTGGTGGGCTCGGTGTGGAAGCTGGGCCACGCGCCGGAGGTGTTTCCACTCAAGGGCTCGCTCGTGCAGCCCAACACGCTGATGCAGATCCACCGGATGTCCCGGTGGCTCAAGGCGAACCGCGTGCAGCTGGTGCACGTGCACGACTTCTACTCCAGCATCCTCGCGGTGCCGGCCGCGAAGCTCGCGGGCGCGAAGGTCATCGTGGGCCGGTTGGACCTGTCCCACTGGCAGGGCAAGGCCCGCCGCCTGCTGCACGCGCAGATGACCCGCATGGCGGACCACGTCGTCGCCAACGCGGAGGCCATCCGCCAGCTGCTCATCCGCGAGGAGGGGCTGCCCGAGTCGCGCATCTCCGTCATCCACAACGGCCTGGACCTCCCGCGCTTCGATGCCCGCGCGGCCGAGGGGCTCAAGGACGCGCTGCCGGACTCCGGCGGCGTCCCCACGGTCATCCACGTGGCCAACATGAACCACCCCGTGAAGCGGCAGGAGGACCTACTCCTCGCGCTTGCCATGCTGCGTCATGAGGGCACGAAGCTGAACGCGTGGTTCGTGGGGGACGGGCCCCGCCGGCCGGCGCTGGAGAAGATGGCGCACGACCTGGGGGTGGCGGAGGGGGTGCACTTCCTCAAGCACCGCACGGACGTTCCGGCCCTCTACGGGCAGGCCACGTTCGGCGTGCTGTGCTCCACCGCGGAGGGCATGTCCAACGCGGTGATGGAGGGCATGGCGGCGGGGCTGCCCATGGTGGTGACCCGGGTGGGCGGCAATCCGGACCTCATCCAGGACGGCGAGCGCGGCCTGGTGGTGGAGCCGGAGCGTCCCGCCCAGCTGGCCCAGGCGTTCCGCCGGCTGCTGGCCAACCCCCAGGAGGCCCGGAAGATGGGCAAGGCCGCCCGGGGCTTCGTCGCCCGCGAGCTGTCCCTGGAGAAGATGGTCCGCACGCATGACGCGCTGTACCGCCAGGTGGCAGGACTGCCCCCAGGCTGAAAACCCGCCCTCCAGGGCCGGGAAATGTCAGACCGATCTGGATAATCCACGCCCGTCCTCAAGCAATTGGGGGCGGGCGCGTTTCGTATTCGGGGGGCGGCGCGCTTCCGCCCGGTCGCAGTGTGTGTGCAGGTTATAGATGGGAATAGCGCGATTTTCGTGGAGATTGATGGGCGGTCTGTGGTAATGGCGCCTCGGGCGTTGCCGGGAGCGCTGCTCATGCCCACCCTGGGTGTCGCGGATCAGGCGGTGCAGGAATCACCGCCGGTGCGCAGGGGTTTCGAAGGAAACGGACGCCGAGCGCGGGGCCCGAAAGACGGGACGCGGGGCGGACGGCAGGAAACATGAAGGTGGCGTGGAGTCAGGCCTTTGAGCCGCTTCACATCCGCCCGCGACTTTACGAGGCCCTGCCAGTCGGCACGAGGCCCGGGGCGCTCGCCGGTAAAACTCCAAGGTGCCGGCGAGCGCTCTCTTTTTTTCTCATCCCTCTAGCGAGGTCGCGGCCCGGCCGCCGTGTCTCAGCCTTCGTCGACCAGGTCGAAGCGCTGGCCCACGCCCTTCGCCACGGCGACGTCGTAGAGCGCGCGGGCCAGGGCCACGTCCTGCACGGCGAGGCCGGTGGAGTCGAAGACGGTGACTTCAGAGCCGGTGCGGCCGGGCTTGCGGCCGGCGACGACCTCGCCCAGGGTGCCGGCGAGCTGACCGGCCTGGATGAGCCCGTCGTGCAGCGGCACGTTGACCTCGCCGGAGTGGAGGGCCTGCTCCGCGTCGTCGATGAAGACGCGCCCCTGGACGAGCAGCTGCGGATCCAGCTCCTGCTTGCCGGGAGCATCCGCGCCCATGGCGTTGATGTGGGCCCCAGCCTGGACCCACTCCCGGCGGACCACCGGGGCGCGCGCGGGCGTGGCGGAGCAGACGATGTCCGCGCCAGAGGCCTCCTGGAGGCTCACCACGCGGCCGCCCTTCTCCTTCTGGAGGGCCTCCGCGGCCTGGGCGTTCACGTCCGCCATCAGCAGCTCCAGGTCCCCGAAGAGGGCGCGGTGCGCGTCGATCAGGACACGCGCCTGCACGCCGCAGCCCACGAGCCCCAGCGTGCGAGGCTGCTTCCTGGCCAGGTACTTGGACGCGATGCCGCCCGCGGCGCCGGTGCGCCATGCCGTAAGCAGCGTGCCATCCAGGATGGCCAGCGGGGACGCGGTGTCCGGATCGCTGAGGACGTACACGGCGCGCACCGTGGGCAGGCCGTGCTTGCGCGGGTTGTGGGGATGGGCGTTGACCCACTTCACGCCGGCCGCGCCGTCGAGGAACGCGGGCATGGCGCGGAAGTCACCTTCGTACTTCGGCAGGGACAGGTACACCTTGGGAGGCATGAGCGCGTCGCCGCGGCCATGGGCCAGGAAGGCACGCTCGACGGCTTCCAGACCGAGCTCGACGGTGTAGAGGCCGCGCAAATCCCTGGCACTGAGGAGAAGGGTGGGCATGGGCGCGCTATACCCAACCGCCCTGGCCCGCGCACGCGCCGAATCCAGCACCGCCGCCCGCCCGGCTGCCTGTGTCATCCTCTGGGCGGAATGTCTGCCATTGACCCCTGTTCCAGTCGCCAGCCGGAGAGGCGCTGCTGGCGGCGCTGGAGCGCGACCCGGAGGAAGCTCGCGGGCCGGTCGCTCGCCGTGGTGCCCGGGCTCCTGCTGGCCTCGGCCACGGACTGGGCGCCCGTCGGTGGCAGGCGCCCAGCGTGCAATCAGTTACCCAAACCTTGCACCTGCACAGGTGCAGTGCGCAGGCTGGTCGTCCCGTCGCCGATTTGGCCGAAGTTGTTGTAGCCCCAGGTCCAGACCATCCGCGTCCGTTTAACGCGGTGGAGAAAAGCAGAGCAGAATCAAAGACATAGGTGCAGCCGAGCAGGCAGGCCCGTCGAAACGGAGGGACGAGGAACATTCTCCCGGCATGAAGAAGAGCACTCCGAGGGCGAAGGTGGCAGAGGGACTTCGGGCACTGGTGTCGGCCGAGGACATCCTGGAGGCCGCGCGGCGGCTGGGGGCGTTGCAGCGCCAGCGCAAGGTGGACCTGGTGGCGCTGGTGGAGGCCACCGTGGCCGCGGTGACGCCCTCGAGCGTTTCAACCACGCCTTCGGGCAGTTGATGCGTGAGGTGGCGAGCCGGGCCGTCCAGGCCGTGCGAGAGGCCGTCGGCGAGGACAAGCCCTTCAATGAGTTGGGGGCACTGCTGGAGGAATTCACGGACGTGCAGGTGGCCGACTCCACGTGCCAACTGCTGCGGCGGCTGGTGGCGGACTGGGCCCCGTCCACCAGCGAGGCGAGGCCCGCCGCCTTCAAGTGGCACGCGCTGGTGTCGCTGAGAGACGAGTTGCCGGTGGCCGACGGGCTAACACCCCAGCGTACCCAGGACACGCGCGCCCTGCCTGAGGAGGCGCTGAGTCCCGGCACGCTCACCTTCATGGACCTGGGCTACACGGACACGGGCCGCTTCCTCGACGCGATTGAGGCCGGGGCCCACTTCCTGGTGCGGCTCAAGGCCCAGCACGACCCGAAGGTGCTGCGGGTGCACGTGGGCAAGGGCGAGCGTGTACGCGCGCGTGGCATGCGCCTGACGGATGCGCTCTTGCAGGGCGTCCTCCAGGAGGAGGGCGGCGTCATCGACGTGGACGTGCAGTTGGAGAAGCACGGGCGCACGGCCCAGGCGCGTGTCGTGGCCGTGGAAGGGCCGGAGGGCGAGCGGCGCTGGTACCTGACGACGGTGGGCCGCGACGTGCTGACGGCGCTCGAGGTGGCCGAGGCCTACCGTCTGCGCTGGCGAGTGGAGCTGCTTTTCAAAGCCCTCAAGTCTGGCGTGGGGCTGTCGGCGCTGCGCGCCACGCGGCCGGGCGCGGTGCTCGCGCTGGTGCTGGCACTGACCCGCTGCGCCCCGCTGCTGCTGTCGCACGCGATGATGAGCCGGGGCGTGACGCTGGAGCAGTTGGAGGAGCGCATCCTGCTCATTGCCGAGGTGACGGCTCGCTCACGCCAGCAGCGCCGAGAGCGGGAACGGCGCAAGCGGGAGGCTTCCCTCGGGAGCGGCGGCTAAACCGGAAGCGGATGGCTCCGCGGGGCATGTAGGTGCTCAATTCAAGACATCGCATGTCTGGAATTGAGCGCCCGGGTCGCGGCCGCGCCTCAAGGGGCCGAGGCGGGAATGGCCCACAGCGAGAAGCCGGGGGCGCCGGGCAGGGCGCGGAAGAAGATGTCGTCTCCCGCGCGGGTGAAGGCCGCCGCCTCCGCCGGAGTCTTTCCCGCGCTCAGGGACTCCAGCGCGTGGGTGCCCTGGAGCGTCCCGTCGGTGACCCAGACATTGCCCTTCGCGGAGAAGAGCAGGCCGCCGGAACCCAGGGCCATGAGCGGCGAATGGAACACATCCGGCCGGGTGAGCCCGGAAGACAGCCAGCGCGTGCCGGCCGCCGTGCCATCCGTCACCCACAGGTCCACGTCGCGGGGCGTCTGGACGGTCGCCCCCAGCGTCCGGGCGAAGTAGACGCGGCCCCCCACGGTCACCGCGTTGCGCAGGCCCGGCACGGCCTTCGGGTCATCCGCGTAGGGATTGGGGAGGACCGCGATGCCCTCCTTGGCGCCTCCGGACAAAGGCAGCCGCCAGAGCTTCGAGTGGCCATCATCGGTGCGCGTGAGCACCGTGGCGAAGCCTCCGGCGACGCCCACCAGCCGGCCGTCCCGGCCGAAGGCGTCCAGCCGCACCGTGCCGGCCTCCGTGCCGTCCGTCTTCCAGACCTCCAGGCTGGGGCCCTCATCGGTGAAGGTGAACACCACGGCGCCGTCCACGACCTGGGGCGGCCACAGTTCCACGTTCGCGGACGCATCCAGCCGCTTCAACAGGCGCGTGCCGGCCGCAGTGCCGTCCGTCCGCCACAGGCGCGTGCCGTTCACCGTGTCCTGGAGGGTGAACACCATCGACTCGCCCAGCCGCTGGGTCCACGTGATCGTTCCCTGGTACCGCCCCGGGATGCCGAAGTCCTTCAGCTGGAACGTGCCGGCGGCCGTGCCGTCGGTGCGCCACAAGCGCACGGTCTCCTCGAAGTCGTCGGTGAAGAACACCCGGAGGCCGGAAGCGGGGAGCACCGCACCCGGGCCGCCGGTGATGCGGCCAAAATCCAGCAGCTGGACCGTGCCCGCCGCGGTGCCATCCGAGCGCCACAGCTGCGTCGTGCCGCTCTGGCTGTAGGGCGCATGCCGGAAGAACGAGAGCGCGCCGTTGAGTTCCTCGAAGTTGAACAGGTTCGAGCCTTCCGAGCCCGGATTCAGGTCCACGACAGGCCGGGTGCCCTCGGCCGTCCCGTCGCTCACCCAGAGCTCCCATCCGAGCCACGGTTCGTACAGGTGGAAGAACAGCCGCGAGCCCAGTGGCGTCATGCCGCCGATCCGCAGGCCACCCAGGATCGCATTCGTCGGACCGAACGCCTTCACCACGACGGTGCCCGAGTCCGTCCCGTCGCTCTTCCACAGGGCGATGCGCTGGTCCTCCTCCTGCACGACGAAGTAGAGCGTGCCCGCCACATCCGTCAGCAGGTCCGGGCGGGGCTCCTTGTCCAGCCGCGTCCCCGGAGTCCTGCCTGGAGGGAGCGCCTGCTGCACCTCCCGCGTCCCCCAGGCTGTCTCCATCCGCGCCTGGACCGCCGCCAGCTCACCGGAGTCCATCGCCTCCGGTCCGGCCCCGCACCCCATCACGCATCCCGCCGCCGCCACGACCCAGCCCCACGACCTCGTCCGCATGTCCGCCTCCCCAGCCCCCAGGTGCGAGGAAGGTGAGGCGGGGAGGACACGCGAGAACCTGCACCCTGGGGCAAGGCCGTTGCTCGAAAGACGACGGAGGCGGGACTACGCCAGGGGGTGCTCAGCCATACAGCTCGCTCAGCGGTCCCGGCGCGATGCGCGTGCTGCCCTCCTGCCCGAAGGTGTTGAAGTCCGCGTCTCCGAACGCGTGGCCGAGCGTGTTGAAGAGGTTGGAGACCTGACGGTTCCGGGCCGCGTCGAACTTCGGGTACACGACCGTGCGCCCGTCGGTCTTCAGGCCCAGCGCGTTGCCGCCCACCACGAGCTTCGGCCACTCCCGCGAGGTGGAGTGGTGCTGCTCGCCGTTGTCGGACATGAAGACGATCGCCGTGTGATCCAGCATCGAGCCGCTCGCGCCCACCTCGGGCGTGGCGGCCAGCGTCCTCGCCAGCTTCGCCACCAGCTGCACGTGGCGGCGGGTGACCTCGGCGACCTTCTCCCAGTTCTGCCCCGCATCCAGGCCGTGCTGCAGGTTGTGTCGCGGGGTGTCGCTCACGTCCGGGCCGTAGGACACGTCGAAGCCCGAGGTGCCCGTGGCCAGCACCACCGTGTTCGTCAGCCCCCCCAGGAGGGCCGCCGTGGCGATCTGGAACTGCGCCTCGAACCACTTCAGCGAGTCGGGCGGTGAGCCCGCACTGGTGAGCAGCGGGTTGTCCTTGGGCGCCAGCGGCAGGTAGGGCCGCACGCGGTCCGCCATGCCGGAGAGCTGATCCTCCCGCGTGCGCAGCGACTCGAGCGAGGAGACGTAGCGCTCCAGCTTCAGCCGCTCGTTGGAGTTGCCCTTGAACTCCGCCAGCGCCTTGCGCGAGTCGGCCAGCGCGAAGTCGAAGAGCATCTTGCGATCGCGCCCATTCGTCGAGCCGCCGAGCAGCGAGCCGAAGGTGCTGTCGAACGCGAGCGACGGGTTGACGATGATGCCCGCGGGCTTGCGGGGGCCGAGCGCGCAGGTCTCATACACGATGGACACGCGCGCGGAGCTGGTGCCCAGGCGCAGCACGTCGAACGGGGCACCCCGGCGCAGGCGGGGGGCGATCACCGCGTCGAAGGTCGCGCCCGCGCCGTTCACCGCGCAGCTCAGCCCGCCCGTCCCGCTGGAGTGCCCGCCGCCCGCGATGAGGTTGGAGAGCCCCAGCAACACGGCTGAGCGGTTCACCAGGTCGATGTCGCCGGAGGACGCCGCCAGCGGCCCGAGGCTGATCGCGCTGGCGAGATTGTCGCCCTGACGCACCAGCGGCGTGTCCTTGTACGCGTCCCAGAAGATGCGCTCGGAGGTGTTGGCGCTGCCACCCAGCGCCGCGCGGGTGCCCGTGCTCAGGAGCGCGCGGGGGTAGACGCCATTGCATTCCAGGACCAGCACCACGCGCGCCGGCAACGCGGACGACTGGGCGTAGACGTCGCGGAAGTAGGGCGCGAAGAGGCCGGCGGCCATGCCCTTCAGGACGGTTCGTCGCGAGAACATGGCGGTCACTCTCCAGCCTGCGGCACACGCCGCGTCTTCCAGGTGTCGCTGGTCATCAGCGTGGTCAGCATCTTGGAGAACGAGCCCTTGTTCTGATCATAGGCCTGCTCCATCTGCGTCAGCGTGCATGCGTCGCTCGGGTTCTCCGGGCGTCCCATGAAGTAGCGGAAGGTCTGCCGCACGAAGCAGCGCTTCACGTGCTGGGACGTCGCCAGGCGCTCGCTCAGCTCCACCGCGTCGCGCACCGGGCCGTTGAGCGCGGGGTCCGGCATCGACGTGAGCGTCGAGCTTCCGTCCGGCGTGGTCCAGCCTCCGCTGGGCGAGTGATCCCGCGCGCGCAGGAAGCCCGCGTGGTTGTAGATCTCGAAGGGCAGGCCCAGGGGTTCCATCAGACGGTGACAGCCCTGACACTGCGCTCCGGCGGTCGCCTCCTGCAGGCGGCGGCGCGCGTTCTTGTCCGCGGCGTGAGCGCCGACCTGGGCCGCCACCTGCACGCTGCTGAGCGGCGGGACGAAGCCGCACAGCAGGTTCTCGCGCACCCACTTGCCGCGGTGGACGATGGACGGATCATCCTCGAAGTTGCCGCCGTGCGCGGCCAGCCACACCGGGTGGGTCAGCACGCCCGCGCGCTCGGTGGCGGGCAGCGTCTTCCAGCGGCCCGCGACGGTCGCCGGGAGGATCTCGCTGACGTTGTACGGGTGCGAGAGGCCCTTGTGCGAGTCGTACGCCGCGTTCTGCATGGAGGGCACGTAGAAGGTGCGCGTGGTGAGCAGGTTCGCCAGCACGTCCTGATCCTCGACGACCACCCTCGCGATCAAGTCGTCGAACTGCTGGATGAAGGTCGGCTCCAGCGGATGGAAGTTGGTGAGCAGGTTGTCGTACGAGACCGAGCTGATGTAGCCGAGCCCCTCGAGCTCGAAGCGCGAGGTCGCCGCCGGGGACTCCTTGAACACCGCGGACACGTGCCCGTAGCCGAGCCACTCGCGGAAGAAGCCCGCGACGCCGTCACCCAGCCAGTACTGTCCGCGCTTGGAGCGCTGGTCCTCGTTGTAGTCCTGCACCAGATCGAAGCGCGGCGTCCCGTTCTCCTGGGTGTCGACGCCGCCCAGGTGCTTCTTGATGAGCGCGGCGGTCGTCGCATCCTGCGTGAGCGAGCCATCCTTCGCGGCGACGGCCACGTCCGCCAGGTGGCCTTCCAGGGGCGCGGAGTAGTACGGATACACGAAGCTCGGCGTGGCCGAGGGGGCGCGTCCTCCCAGCGCGTAGGCCAGCTGCGATCCCAGCTCCAGGCTGGTCAGCGCCACGCGACCGTCCGCCGGCGCGCCACCCAGCTCGCCGCGGAACATGGCGCCGGTCATCATCCACGCGGCGTTGGAGATCCGCGTGATGGAGTCCGCGCGGTTCTGCGCGGAGTAGGTGGGCTCCTGCGCGATGACCGTGGTCGCGAAGGCGATGAGGCGGTTGAGCTCATCCTCGGTGGGCGGGCGGAAGAAGACGCCGAACTCGAGCATCTGGCCCAGGTGGAAGCGCTTGCAGCTGTCGCTCGGGTTCGCGTCGTTGAACATGCAGCTGAAGCGGCGGTCGGTATAGACGCGCTCCATCCGGTTGCCGTCCGGGTAGTTCATCGTCCAGGGCGCGGCGGCCGCGCCGACCACCGGCAGGAAGAGCTCCACCGTGGCCTCGTCCAGCGTCTCGTCCGTGGCCCAGGAGCTGTACTGCTCGATGGCGCTGGGATCGAGCGGGTTGTCGTAGAAGCTGAACCCGGTCCAGCTGCGCTCCACCGAGCCACCGACGTTGCGGGTGAACTCGCGGCGGTTCATGCGCCGGATGCGCGTCGGTGCATCCGAGCGCGTGCCCTCGGTGCAGGTGAAGAGCGCGGACTGATCGAGCAGGTTGGGCTCGGGCACGACGGTCGGGGGCGGACCGCCCGTGCTGTTGCAGAGGGGCATGCCCTCCCCGATCCAGGTCGAAAGCGCGGTGCGCTCGGCTTCGCTCGCGCGCTCATGCGGGGCCGGCGGCATCGGGGAAGCGTTGTCGCCCATCCGGATGAGCGCGCGCTGGGCGTTGCTGAGCTTCCCATCCAGCGCCGAGCTGACCCGCATGTCGTGCAGGGTGCGCAGCGGCATCGTCGCACCTTGGGTCGGCAGCGCGCCGTGACAGCTGGCGCAGCGCTCGGTGAGCACCGACTGCACCACGCACGCGGCGGTCAGGTTTCCACCGGACCCGCCGGGCCCGGCGTCTGGGGTGTTGGGGCCGCCGTTGTTGGTGCCTGGCCCGATGTTGCCCTTGCAGGCAACGAGGCTCAGCAGTCCGGCCAGCAGGAGGACGCGGTTCATCCGGCCAGTCTGGCACGGACGGCAGGTAGAATAGCAAGCAAGGTCCGCGAAACGGGCTCGTGCGTGAGCGCCTACGCGGCCGCGTCCACGCCAATCACGTCGCGCACGGACGCGAAGCCGTCGCGGGCCAGCAGGGCGCCCAGCTCCGGGAGGATGCGGTCCACCATGCCCGGGCCCTCGTAGATGAAGCCCGTGTACACCTGCACCACGGTGGCCCCCGCGCGCAGCTTCTCGTAGACGTCCTGCGCGGAGAACACGCCGCCCACGCCGATGAGGGGCAGGGTGCCCCGGCTGCGCTGATACGCGCGGCGGATGACGGTGTTGGACAGCTCCCGCACGGGGGCGCCGGACAGGCCGCCGGCCTCCTTCGCGTGCGCGTGCTCGAAGGGGCGGGTGAGGGTGGTGTTGGTGGCGATGAGCCCGGACAGCCCGCGCTCCAGGGCCACGTCCACCACCTCGTCCACGGCCTCGGGGGTGAGGTCCGGGGCGATCTTCAGGAACAGCGGCGTGCCCGGGGCCACGGCCTCCATCCGCGCGCGCACGGCGAGCAGCAGCGCGGACAGCTGCTCCGGCTCCTGGAGCTTCCTCAGGCCCGGCGTATTGGGGGACGACGCGTTGACGACGACGTAGTCACCCAGCGGCGCCAGCGCGTCCACGCACGCGACGTAGTCATCCACCGCGCGCTCCAGCGGCGTGTCCTTGTTCTTGCCGATGTTCACGCCCAGCGGGCCGGGCTTCCACTCGCGGGCCTTGAGGCGCTCCGCCGCGGTGGCCGCGCCGTGGTTGTTGAAGCCCATGCGGTTGATGACCGCGCGGTGCTCCGGCAGGCGGAACAGGCGCGGCTTCGGGTTGCCCGGCTGGGGCTTGGGCGTGACGGTGCCAATCTCCACGGCGGAGAAGCCGCAGGCGAACAGCCCGTCCACGGCCTCCGCGTCCTTGTCCAGCCCGGCGGCCAGCGCCACCGGGTGGGCGAACTTCAGCCCCGCCAGCTCCACGGACAGGTCCATGGGCGCGCGGGACAGCGTGTGCTCGCGCATGGCGCGGCAGCGGGCGTTCCACTTCCCCAGTGCCGCGAGCCCCGACATGCCCAGCCGGTGCGCGGGCTCCGGGGGCAGGGTGAACAGCAATGCGCGAGTCAGGCCGTACATGGGTCAGGCCGGGATGAAGGACGCTTCACGCGCCCACGCCAGCGCCTGGTCCACCTGCTCCGTGGTGAGCAGGTTGTTGGACTCGACGATTTCAATCTCCCGCCGCATGTCCGTCTCCAGCAGGTAGGGGCCGTCCGTGTTGATGGTGAACTTCACCTTGCGGTCCCAGAACGTCTGCATGATGTGCTTGAGCTCCTGCAGGTCCTCCACGGCCTTGGTGTGGATGTTGGACGTGGGGCACAGCTCCAGCGTGATGTTGTTCTCACGCAGCACCTTCATCGCGGACTCGTCGTACGCGGCGCGGATGCCATGGCCGATGCGGTGCGGCTTGAGCTTCTCCACCGCCGCCATCAGGCCGTTGGCGCCCGTGCCGGCCGTCTCGCCGGTGTGCACGGTGCACTTGAGGCCGGCCTTGCGGGCGCGGGCGTAGAGGTCCTCGTACTCCGACAGCGAGGCCTTGTGCTCCATCGCGTCGCGCTCCGTGCCGGCCAGGTCGATGCCGTACACGCCGCGCGAGCGGTACTTGATGGCCTTCTCCACGATGATGCTGTTGAGCTTGTGGTCGAACTCACGGGCCAGGCAGAAGATGAGGCCCACCTTCACGCCGTACTCCAGCGTCGCGCGGTCCATGCCCCGCAGCGCCGCGTGGATGATGTGGTCCAGGTCCAGCTCGCTGGAGAGGTTGCGCTTCATGGGGTTGAAGCGCAGCTCGATCTGGGTGACGCGGCTGCCCCGGTACTCCTTGCCAATCACCTCGTAGACGGAGCGCTCGATGGCGCTGGGGGAGGATTGGATCTTCTCCGTCCAGGTGTGGAGGATCTTCAGGTAGTCGTCGAGGCTGCCCACCTTGCCCGGACGGGAGGTGATGAGCTCGACGAAGTCGAAGTAGTTCTTGACGGGGAGCTTGAAGCCCTGCTGGTGGGCAATGGACCACAGGATGTGCGGAGCCACCGCGCCACCCACGTGGATATGAAGGTCAATGAGGTCGCGAACCATGGCGGCATGTATGCACAGCCACGGCCACGCGTAAAGCTATCGGCGCAGCAGCACGTAGACCGCGCCGGCCCCGCCGTCCTGCGGACGGGCAGTGCAGTACGCCAGCACCATCCGCTCCAGCCGCTTCTGCGACAGCAGGTCCCTCACCGCGTCCTTGAGCACCGGGATCTGATCCTTGGAATTCAAACCGCGCCCGTGGACGATGAGCACGCACCGGCGCTTGGCCCGGCGGCTGTCGGACAGGAAGCGCTCCACGGCGGCCTGGGCCTCGCGCTGCGTCTTGCCGTGGAGGTCCAACCGGTCCTGCACGGAGAAGTCGCCCCGGCGCAGGGAACGCAGCAGGTTGGGGTCCACGCCGGGGGAGGCGCCCTCGAAGGCCTCATCAGAGCCGGTGAAGGACAGCGGCCCGTCCACGGCGACCAGGTCGGACAGCTGCGCGAGCGCCTCCGCGTTGTCGTCCATGATCTCCGGCAGGCGCGGGTTCGTCTGGGGGGCCTCACCGCGGTTCGTCACCTGCTTCACGCCGTCCATGGCGGCGAAGAAGAGGCCCACGTCGTCGTCTTCCGGACGGGCCTTGGGTGCCTTGGCGGGCTTCTGCGCGACGGCCTTCTTCTTCGAGGCCTCCGCGGCGACGGCCGCTGCCTTCTCCTGCTTCTCCTGGTCCTGGAGCGTCTTGATGGCGGACTTGAACGGGTTGTTCTGGAACTCCGCTTCCTTCTTCTTCGGGGGACGCTGGCTCATGGGATTCCTGTCTTCTAACCCGGGCTACAGGCCGCGCAGCCTGCGGATTTCCTCGTAGGCGTCACGGACGGCCTGGAACTGACGGGCGGCCTGCTCGGCGGCCCGGGCTCCCAGGTGGCTGGCCTTGTCCGGGTGGTAGCGGGCGGCGAGCTTGCGGTAGGCGCTCTTCACCTCCGCGTCGGAGGCGTCCGGGGGCAGGCCCAGGGTTTCATAGTGGCCGGTGGCGTCGCCCAGGTGCTGTTCGGCCAGGGCCTGGACCTTGGCGTCGGGGACGTCCAGGCCCTCGGCCATGCGCTTCAGGGCCTCGCGTTCGGAGCGCTGGAGGGGGCCGTCCGCGAGCGCCATCTCATAGAGGGCGTCCAGCAGCCGGAGCCGTTCGCCTGAAGGCAGGGAGTCCAGGCAGGAGTCGAGGGCGGCGGGGG